>JBIPMC010000450.1:0-10410 GCA_044369345.1 Terrimicrobiaceae bacterium | reverse complement strand
GATCCCTGCACACGCTTTCGCGCTCAAAGAGAACCGCTGCGGCAGCGGCTGCGTCTCCAAGACATCCGACAACGAACACACGCCGCCGGCGCTGCGGGACGGCCCGGGTATGCCGTTGTGTTCGCACCCATTGAGCGTCCAGAACCCGGTAGGCCCACCCATACCCCAGTTCCCCCAGCGCCCCGAGGAAGGAACCAAAATCCCGTCCTCCGTTGGATGACAGGACGCCGGGGACATTTTCCCACACAACCCATCGAGGCCGAAGACGCCGAGCGATTTCAAGGTAGGTAAGCATGAGTCCTCCGCGCGGATCGCTGAGTCCCTTGCGGAGTCCTGCGACGGAGAATGACTGACAGGGGGTTCCTCCCACGAGAAGGTCGATTGCTCCCACATCGATAGGCCAGCTTTCGTGCTTGGTCATGTCACCGAGGTTCGGGACAGACGGGTAGTGGTGCTTAAGGACTGCAGACGGGAACGGCTCGATCTCGCTGAACGCGACGGGCTTCCAGCCGAGCGGATGCCAAGCCACGGTCGCGGCTTCGATGCCTGAGCAGACCGATAGATACCTCATCGCCTGATCTCCCCGATCTGGTCGAGCAGCCGCCGGCACGCGCCAGGCGAGAGCGCGGTCTTGCCCGTGTGGCAAAGGGACAGGTACGTCGGGGAAAGACCGATGGCGCGCGCGAGGGCGCGCAGGGACCGTTCGCCCTTGGCTGCGTCGATGATGGCGCGCGACCTGCGCGCGAGCATCGTGTGCGCCGTGTCGGCCGCGTCGAGTGCGGCGCGGATCTCTGTCGGGTCGATCCTCATAGGTCAGCTCCATTCACGCGGCAGACCATCTGCTGCCGTCCGTTCGGTCCTAGCCGCGTCTCGCCTGTCGGGGCGATCCTGCGCGCGGCGCGCAGATCGCTGCATCGTTTCCAGAATCCAGACGCGGTCAGCCCCGCGCGCACCGCGGCCTCGTAGTCGGTCAGGCCCGACGCGCCGGCGCGGCGGAACTCCTCGAGGAGTCGGTCGCAGTCGGAGTGCCATCTGAACTTCGACTGCCTCGCCGCGGCCTTCGAGGTCTCTGGATCGGTATCGCGCGCCTGCCAGAGTTCGAGGTGGATCGTCACGGTTGCCTCCGTTCGATCCGCACCGCGCGGTCCATCGAGATGAGGAGGCGGACCTTGCTGGCGTGTGCAGTCTGGGCGATCTCGACATAGCCCAGGTCGTGTCCGTCGCCGCCGACGAGCCAGATGCGGTCGCCCTCGCGGCAGGACCGCATGACATTGCCGCGACCGGCGACGGGCGGCAGGGATTGCTCCCTGCCACCCGATGCGATCGGGGAGACACCTGCGTCGTGCAGGTCCGATGGCGGCGAGTCTACCGCCGCAACGCTTCCGTGCGTGTCCATTCGTCTGCTCCTCACTTGATCGAGATGCGGTTGGTCCGTTCCATCAGGCGCGCGAAGTCGAGCGCCTCGCCGGCCTCCAGGCGGGCACGGATCGCGTCCTTGTCTGCGTAGACAAGCGTCTCCCGCTTGACCGCCCACGCGGGAAGGTCGGCCACATCGCCGTGGATGTCGACCGCCTGCTTTCCGCCGTTCGCCGCGAGGCTGAATCGGAAGGCCGTCGTGTCGACCTTCTTCAAGCCGCGCGCCTCGAACACAAAGCGCAGCCGCTCGCGGAGGTTGTCGGCCGCGGTCGCGTCGACCTTGGCAAGCGCCGCGAGCCGCTTCGACTCGGCAAGCCGCGCGGCTGATCGAGCCTCGATCTCCGCGATGAGCCGTCCGTAGGCGTCGAGTTTCCCGTGCAGGTTGGCCTCGAGTTCGGCCTCCCATGCGGCGACGGCAGCTGCCGCCTCGGGCGTGGAGATGTCGCCGCCCGATTCCCAGAGCAGGGACTCGAGCGCCGCCATGTCGTCGGAGATGTCGTAGATCGTCGCCTTTGGTTTGGTCGTGTCGTTCATCGTGGTCCTCCTGGCAATGCCCATCCGATCGAGCAGCGGCAGCCCGGCGCGGCCCGCTGGAGATACGCGCTCGCGCCGAGCGAGTCGAGGTAGCTCGCGCCGTCGTCGTCCTCCAGGACGACCTGATATCCGCTCCGCTGAAGACGCAGTTCGGCTTCCTCCTGCGTGTCAAAGAAGGTCTCGCCGTCCTGCTCGACGCCCTCGGACCAGTCGAAGAGGTTGACGCCCGCCGGCGTGAGACCGTGGGCGCGCATCGCGTCGAGCGATCCCGCAAACGCGATGACCTCGGCGACCGAGTAGCCGTCCGAGTAGACATCGAGGCGCTCGAGCGCGACATAGCCGCCGGCCGGCATCTCGATGAGGAGCGCGCGGGCGCAGCGGCCGAAGTCGGCGCGCTGCGTGGGGAGCAGGCCCCAGGTTCCCGCGGACTCGCCGGTCGCAGATGGTCGGGATGCGAGTCGCCATCGGAAGCGCATCGCGGCGAGTTTGGTTCGGGTTGGAATCAGGCTCATCGGGTCTCTCCCTCCGCTTGAATCCACATAGCCGCGACCGCCTCGGCCTCTGATCGTGACGGGCTGCAATAGGTGTGCTGCCCGTTCGCCTGCACGACGCGATAGATCGCGTTTCCGTCGCGGGCGCGCCGAATCTGGACGATGTGCCTGCCTCCGGTGCTAGCGGGATTCTCTCCGCACGAAATATCGTGCGTGTACGCGCGCTCCCGAATCGTGGCCCAACAGTGCGATAGCGTCGTCACGCGACACATCCCTTCCGCGTCTCGGCGATGGCCGAGACGAGGCGGTCGAGCGATGCGCGCGCCGAGAGGCAGTTGTCAATCCGTTCGCTGCGCTGCACCGTCGAGAGTCGACGATCGGCCTCGATCTCGTCCATCTTGCGGTCGAGTTCGTCGATGGCTCCGAGCGCCGCGCACTGGATCATCCTCCAGTCGCCGGCGGTGCGGGTGATCGTGACCTCCTCGGTTCCGACCTGTGTGCAGTAATCGCCTTCCATTGTGGTCTCCGTTTCTGCGGCTCCATGCCGCGGTGATGTGCAGAGTTTAGCGGATACTGCGCAGGAGTCAACCGCTCAAACCGCGATTTCGCTCCGATTCCGATAGTCGTTCGCTTCTGAAAGGCCGCCGTAGCGCCCGTCTGCGGCCTCCGATGCGCGGGGAGGCTCCCGAGCCGTCCCAGCCGCGCCGAGGTCAGGCGCGCGAAGCCTGGGCGGTTTCCCGCCGCACCAGACGCCGAGGCGGCACCACTCGCCGCCACCAGTGGATCGCGGGCGCGCCGTCGATCATTCGGCCACTCACGATATCGGACACTGCGACGATCCACGACCGCGGCCACTCGTCGATCGGCGACGGCGGTCGGTCCCAGCCGGCGGCCGAGAGGTCCGCGACCGCGGACTCGACCTCCGAGCGATCCGCGACGCGGATCGTCGTCCTCATCGCCGTCCATTCCGAGTCGGTGATCTGTCTGGTAGACATCGCAGCCTCGCTCATTCGCGCGGCCAGCCGTTCCCGATCGAGCCGCGCCGCGCGCGCGCGCTCGACGAACTCCCGAAACCGCGCCGGCAGGAACCGTCCGTTCGCGCCGCCGTAGTCGAGCGCGTAGGCCTCGAGGCCCTCGAGCGCGTCGGCGCGGTCAAGCCGCGCCATGTAGCGGCGCGCCAGAGCGAACAACTCCTCGTCCATCTCGCCGCGGAACAAGCGGCGCACGCGCGCCACCAGATCCGCAAGTTCCATCGCGTCCATGTCGTCTCCAGTCTCCGCGGCGTCATGCCGCGTGTTCAGCGTCCACTATACCGTTTCGCTAGCCGCGCGTCGAGCAGCGCGTCGGTGATCGTCGCGCCGTCCTCGCGGACGAGTTCGGCCAGCATCCGCCCGTACTTGTCGTCCTTCGTCGTCCGCGCCCGCAGCTGCCCGCCCTGGGCGATCCATGCCTGCACGAACTGCCGCGCCGCGCGCGCGCGCTCTCGGTCGCCGAGATCCTTTGATGCCATCTCGGGCGTGTCGATGCCGGCGAGTCGGACGCGCGACTTGACGCGCACCGAGAAGCCGAGGTCGAGCACGACATCAAGCGTGTCGCCGTCGACGATTTTCACCACCTCGACCACTGAATATTCGTACATGATCTCCTCCTCCTCCTAGTCGGATGGCGAGGACATCGGCACGACCTATCGCGCGCGCGCGCGCATCGTGAGAACTACGGTTTGATGTATCGAGCCATCACACCCAAACCGACAAGGAGGAGGAGAGGTATGGAGTCGGGAAGGGACTCCAGAGGACACACCGCGTAGTCGGGAAGCAAGGTGCAGGTGGGGGGATTCTAAAGGGGGGAGGGGAAGAAAATCCAGAGGAAAAATCTTCCGATTTTTGCAAAAGGTGATATTCTTCTTTCGGAGGTATCAATGAAGTTCGATCAGGCGATTGCCGAGGCAATCCGTCGCGGCGTCATCCGCGTGGATTGCGAATCTGGACGCATCTACAACGCAAGCGATCGGGAACTGCGCGGCGAGTCTCGCAACGGATATCGCGTGCTTGAACTGGCACTAGATGGCACACGGGTTCGATGCCGCTGGCATCGCGTTGTGTGGATCGCAGCGCACGGATCGGTACCAAGCGATCAGTCCGTGTGCCATCGTGACAACGACAAGACCAACAACGGGATCGCAAATCTGTACTTGGCTACTCATGCCGAGAACATCCGCGATGCCGCTGCATCCGGTCGAATGTACGGATTCCTTGCTGCATCAAAGGTTTCCGCTATCCATGCCATGCGTTCTGCTGGCTATTCCATCGAACGCATCTGCACCGCGGCAGATGTCGCGCGTCCCACCGTTCTTCGCGCGTTGCGCCAGACTGCAATCTGATACCTCCGTCCATCGTCGGCTCGCGCTGGCGTAGGGATTGTCAAAAAAGCCGCGACCTCGCCGAAGCGAGGCCGCAGCCATCAGAGAAAAGAATGCCTCGGGTTAGGCTGCCGCCGCTCGGAGGAGCAGGAGCAGACGGGTCGACCGTGCCACCAGGTCGAACCGCAGCCGAGTATCGGCCATCTCCCACACGATCTCGCGGCGCTCGAGGGTCCGCTCGGTGATCCCGAGCGCCTCGGCCAGCCGCGCCCGCGCCGGCCGAAGGTGACCTGGCATCATGTCGTACACGATGCCGACCGTGGCGACCTGGCTCCAGCTGCCGACCGACTGGTCTCGCGCGATGATCGCGGCCACATCGACCGCCTCGCGGAGCGTCACTGGGCGGAACACCCGCGGACACTCTGGCTCGATCCCCGCCTGCCACCTCGCCGCCGCGCTGCCTGGTTCGTGTTCGTGGCTCATGCCTTGCCCTCCGCGATGATCGTCCGCGCGATCGCCTTCCCGCGCACGATCTCGACCGAGACGAGCGTCGAGTGGCCGAACGCGATGTTGGCCTCGACCTTCGCCGCGAGATCCGCGTCCGTGACCGCGAGCGGCCGCTCCGCGCCTGGGCAGTCGATCCTCCAGACGCGCCGGCCGGCCTTGTTCGGGATTGTGGCAATCTGGCAGGACGGCGGAATCCACATCTCCTCGATCTCAACCGACCCAGGCTCGGGCGCGGCGACCGCGGCAGAGGCCGCAGGAGCCGCGCTAGCGGGCGTCGGCGAGAGCAGCGTGTCGAGGTCGGCCTTCCGCTCCGCGGGCGTCGCAGGCGGCAAGGCGGCCGCGGGAACCGTCCTCGGCGCGGCCTCGGGGACCGCGGAGTCGGCCTGCGCCATCTCCTCGGCCGTGTAGAGGCCCGACAACTCCGCGGGGAATGCCTTGCGCAACGCCAAGGCTTCCGCACATTTCGCCAGCATGAGCGCCGGCATCCGCCGCCACATCACGGTGGGGTTGCCGTCGCGGTCGGTCGGGCAGTATTCGCGCCAAAGCGCCGTGGCGTAGACCGGTTCGGCGAACCCGCGGCGGTAGGCTCCGACGCGCGCCGCCGCCGGCGGCTCGTCGGCAAGCCAGACTTCCCGCCACGCGCCGTCACGGCCGCACCAGACGACGGGCGTCTGGCCCGCGTACTCGCCCGACCGCTGCGCGACCAGCCGCGCGCCGTCGATCGAGACCTGGGTCTGCCGCACCTCGGCGCGGAGTTTCGAGTCCCACCGCGGTACGAGGTAAATCTGCCGCGCGAACGGGTCGAGGCCCGTCCGGTCGCAGACCGCCGCGAAGAGCGCCAGTTCGTCGGGCGAAGCGCCCTTGGCGATTGTCCGCGTGAGCAGCTCGAGCCGCTCGGGAGTGAGGCCGCCGTGCTTGATGATGTCGCTCATCGACGGCCTCCCTTCCGCTCCATGTGCTCGATGAACAATGGTCCGAATGTCATCGCGGCCGCGAAGGCCACGATCCCGATGAATGCGATCGTCTCTACCATTTGCGTGTCTCCTCTGAATGTGGGTGGCTCCGTGCCACCCGTTCCGTAAATACTAATCGGCAATCCGCCCTTGGGTCTAGAGAAAATCACCAGAAATCTCCACCCGAGCATGAAATCCCGCAGGGTACGGGCGTTCCTTCTACGGACCCAGGACGCGCTCTGGCGCGCGGAACCGCCCCCAGGCGGCTCCCGCCGGCGCGCGGAATGCGCGGACCTCGACCGCCACGACCTCGATCTCCTCGACCTACTGACCGTCGCGCTCGATCTCGCCGAGGAGGACGAGTTGATGATGCTCCTCGCGTACGCGCGGACCTCGCTCATCATCTCCATGTCAGGCGATGAGCGTATCCGCGATGGTCTCGCCGCCGAGATAGTTGCTCGGCAGCGATAGACCGAGACCGTACATATCGAATAGGCGGTCGAACGCGCGCACGAACGCGCCCTCATTCGTGTTCGAGAACTTGCGGAGCAGCCGATCCTCGACGACGAAGTTCGTCGAGCCGGCGACGATGGCGAACGCCTGACCGCCTGGAGCGATCGGCATCATCTCCGCGAGGATCACCTCGTCGATGTAGACCGCCGCGGTGGCGATAGCGCTTGTCGACTCAATCACGACATAGAGGTCGGACGCGAGGACCTTCGGCGCGCGGATCTCGACCGAGTACAGCGCCCAGCTGGTCGTCAGTCCCGACGATACGGTGATCGCCTTCGTCAGACCTCCGATGACATTGTTCGAGCCGTCCTTGATCGAGACGCGGATCGCGCCCGTCGCGGACGCGTCCTTCTTCGCGGCGAAGCAGAGCGTGTACGGGCGGTCTGGGTCGATCGTGCCGAGCGTTCCGTCTGGCGACGAGAGTTTCTGCCGGATGCGGAAGGTGTTCCCCGTGACCGCCATCTTCAGGCTCGACGCGCCGCGCCAGAAGGTCGTCGTGTCCTGAAGGAACTCCGCGCCGGCCGTGCCGCTCTGGACCGTCCACTGGTCTGGGATGTTGCTCGTCCAGTCCTCGAGATCCGAGTTGCGCAGGACATTCGCGTACTGTGGCCCGTCGTCGACGGCTGCGCACGCGGACGCGAGGGTCATGCGGACGCCAGACCCCGCGGGGAATCGCCAGTCGAGCGACCCATACGCGGCCGTGCCACTCAACTGGAACACCTCGGACCCTGGCATGACGCCGCCGCCCTGCGCGTCCTGGATGCACTGCGCCGCGATTAGGTCGGTTCGGATGTTCGGCCAGTCGTTCGTCGAGGAGAGCAGCACATTCGGCGCTTCGAGCAGGAAGAGGAGCGATCCGTTTCCCGTGCCAGTCGTGCCGAGGACGCCGCCGGCGACGGTCGTACCCTCGACGGAGTTGCTCGTCGCGTCCATGTCGCGGATCAGGTAGATGAGCGCCTCCTCGATCGTCTTCGCGCGCATCGTCCGCGCGCTCGAGGTCTGCGCGTCGGCCCAGAGCATCTCGACGAGCGTCTTCACCGCGACCGCCTGCACATCGAGCAGCACATTTCCCGCCTCGGCCTGCCGCTGCTCGATGTTCCCCGAGAGCTGGTCGATCATGTAGCGGTCGGCCGCCGAGTACTCGCCTTGGATGTTGTCGAACAGCGTCTTCAGGTTGTTCTGATGGGTCCGCACCGCGTCCATCATGTAGACAAGCGCGCCGAGGCGGGTGAAGAGTCCGTTCGTGCTAATGTAGGTGATCGCCATGGTCTAGACCTCTGCTCCTCTATCGGCCTTCGCGCCGCAGCCGCCGCATCCTGAAACAGAGTTGCCGCCGATCGGCATCGCCGCGTTCATCGCCGCCTGCCTCTCTTTGCAGCCTCCGCAGCCTTCCAGCTGCAATCGGCGCGCCGGCGTCCATGAAAGAAGCCACGCGAGGACATCGCCAGCACCGCGGAATCCGTTCCGATACTCGCACTGCTCGCAGACTCCCGGCGACGGCCGCGCGCCGTACTGCGGAAGCGCGAGACGGTTCGTGCATTCGCTCGAGGTCATATAGCGGCAGGCAGTCATGAGAGAGAAAAATCTCCGATGCTGAACTGCTCAACCATGCACACTAGACCACCGCTGCCAATTTGCCAGACGAGAGAACCTGTCTTTGGATATGCCGAGTCCTGCTTGATGAAGTTCCAGTCTCCAGGACGACATGGGACGCTCGGATTGTATGGAGCCTCGAATATCAATTGCCATGATGTCGATGCGCCTATCGCTGGATCGCACATACTCATTCCCAACTGAATTAGGGCGCGCCAAACAAGATTATTTGATGTCGGCTTGAATATTGTGATGCCGATTTGTTGCTGAAACTCGAAATCAAAACTACCCACGAATACGCAAGTCTGCGTTGTCCCGTTTGTCTCGAATGTGTCGAATGTGAACTGCGGACCAAGACCAGAAGCGCCATTCATTCTGCACGGATTCGGTTGGTTATTAGGATTGAAAGGAACTCGATTTACCACGAGACTAAAATTGCCTCGGCTGAACTCTGAGTTTTGTTGCAGCGTGTAGAAGTATTGCCCAGTCGGTGATCCGCACTGCAAGACTTCCGCACACCTTGCGCGGCGGAGTTTGAACATCCCGCTCCACTTGGCCACCATGCTCGTCACTTGCAGATCGCAGGGACACGGTCCCGCCTGGGTGCAACAACACGCCGCTCCAAACTCAAACACCGGTTTCGGTCCCGTAGAAGGTCGCGCAGATGTGCGACGCCGTTCCAGCTCGGCAGACGATGCGGTCGCCCGCGCCCATGTGGACGGGGAACTCGACGACGGTCGTCGTGTACGCGGCGCAGTCCAGCTCGTAGAAGAGCGCGTTGGTCGCGCCGGCGCTCTCGCCTGGAATCAGGTGGAACACGCGGAGCGTGACCTTTGCCGAGTGCGTGTTGCAGAAGACCATTGTCTCGATGTTGGCCGAGCGGCCGGCGGGACACTCGTAGACGATGAGGTTCGCCGCAGGCAGGATTCGCGCCGCGAGACGGCGCATCGGGCGCATCCTGCGGTTGTCTGCGTTCGTCGTCGTCTCGCTCATGGGCAGACCACCTTATATCCGTTCGGCACGGAGAACACCCACAACGCGCCATTTGGCTCGAGCGTACACGGCGCGATCACGCCTGACTTGATCGGCATCCGAGTGTAGGTCGGGCCAGTCGGCGGCTCCGCTCCGACGCCTTTGATCGTCGACGAGTCCGTGACATTCTCCGATCCGTTTATCGCAACGAATGTCGGCCCGTCCGCGATCCAAGCCAATGAGTTGGGGTCTGTCTTGACTGGCTGCATTGTGTAGGACCATCGGACATTCGCCTGGACCACTGCGAAAGACACCACCCGCGCTACCTTGGTCATCGCGCCGCCCGCGGCCTCGACCGTGTGGAACACCAGTCCGCTAGCGGAGTCATATACGGGGAACACGAACAAGATTTGCCCGATCGACAAGCCGCTACCGATCAACGGGAACGCGTAGTTGTCTGCCTCCTGCCGCGAGTTTCGACCTCCCGCGACCAGGACCGAACCCGAGACCGAATGCGATGTCGGATAGGCCACCTCCTCGAACTCGTACTCGATGCCGTTCGCAGGATTGACCGACACCACCCGCGCGAGGAACGGCGGCAGCTGCCCAGGCAACTTCATCGGGTTCGCGCCCGCGGCGCGCTCGACGGCCTCGATCCGCTCCATCATCTCGTTGAGGAGCGAGAAGGTGAGGTTGCCCGTCCTGCCGGATGTGAAGCGTGGGAACGGCATCAGTCGGAGAGGATGAAATACTGGAGGTTGGTCGTCAGGATGTTGCTACGCGCGTACGGCGTGTTCGTGCCGAGCCGCAGGACGCAGGACTCGCCCGCCTTCAACTTCACGAACGGATAGAAGGTTCCCGCGACCTGGATTCCGATCTCGACGAAGTTGGTCGTGTCGGTGTTGCGGAAGAACGCATAGCCGGCGGTTCCCGTGCTGCCCATCGTGATCGCCACGCCGGTTGTTCCTCCGGCCACGATGTTCTGGATTCCGCCCGTGCCGTTCTTGCCCGTCATCGTGACGCCGAGCACGCCAGGGTCTTCCCGATGGACGAGAAACCCGTTGCTGACCTG
>JBIPMC010000451.1:0-8552 GCA_044369345.1 Terrimicrobiaceae bacterium | reverse complement strand
CATCATCCCAGATGAAGAACACCCGCGTACCGCGCAGGATGCCGCCCGAGTTGCCGAGTTTGCGGGACTCTTCTGATTCGACGACTTGCTGCGCCATTACATCGGCCCTCCGCTCGTCTGGAGCGATCCGACCTCACGCCGGATCGACCTGATCTCCGTGAGGATCGACTGGTCGTTCTGCTTCTTCTCGGCATCCGTATACGCGGAGAAGCGGAAGGCTCCGAATGCGGTCTGCGCCGTTCCCTGCTCCTGCGCCGCGGCCATCCGTTGCTCTTCCAGATCATCCGCCTGCTGCGTCATCGCGTCGATCGACTTCTGCGTCTCCGCGGCGATCTCCTCGGCCGCTCGAGCGGATCGCTCCTCCATGAAGGCGATCATGTCGTCGATCTCCGACTGCGCGGCCTCGGCGACCTTGCGCTCGTCCTCGGCTTTCTTCTCGGCGAGTTTGCGATCGTTCTCCGAGGCCATGTCGAACGATGCCTGCCGGTTCTTGACGATCTGGTCGTACTCGACGCGGTAGCGCTCGAGGACCGCATCTAGTTCGGCCTGATGCCGTTCCTTCGCCTCCGCTCGCTGCACATCGCGCGTGAGCGTGGCGAGTTCCTTCCTCTGTAGCGCCTCGATCGCGGCGACTTCCTTCGCGCGCTTCGAGTCCAGTTCGCGGAACGCGAGGACGGCTTCCTTGTCTGCGACCTTGCGCGCGTCGCCGAGCCGCTTGGCGTCAGAGAGTTCCGCGCGGGCGCGCGCGGTGGCTAGCGCCTCCTCCTGCTGTGCTGGCGCGCCCTGCCGGTCCTGGAGGAACTTGGCGCGAATCTTCTGCGCCTTCGCCTCGGCCTCCAGTTCGAGCGCCTCCATCGAATCGCGCGCGGAACCCGTAAGGAGGTTTCCGAGGTTCTCCATCAACTCGTAGGCGATGTTCGCCACGGGGATGGACTTGATGGTGTTCGCCAGCGACTCGGCCCAGTCGCCGCCCTCGGCCGCTGCCTTTAGTCCCGCGTTGAGCGCCTGACCGATGGCAAGCGCGCCGACCGCCTTGGTCAGTTTCGAGCGGAGTTCCATCGCGGTGCGTTCCGCGTACCGCTCGGTCGCGGTCTGGAACTTCGCGCCGAAGTTGTCGCCGGCGTCGCCGCCCGCTCCACCCGCAGCCGTGACGACTTCCGCCAGCTGCCCGTCGAGCGCCGAGTAGTTCGCAATCACATTGATTTCGATCTCGCCGGCCTTCAACGGACTGCCTCCTCGATGTAGCGCCTATGCCACGGCCTTTCATCGACCTCGCCGCCCGTCGCCGCTAGTGCGAGGTGCCGATCGAACTCCGTCACGGTCAGGTCGAGCGGGTTCCCGAGACCAGGCGCGCTCCGCGCGATGAGGTGCGCTTCGGCCAGCCAGTCGCGGAACCAGTCGGCCGCGCCAGCCGGCCGAGTCAGTTTCCCGCGGCGGTCGCCTTGGCCTCGAACGAAACGCCCATGCACCGCGCCGCGAGGACGCCCACATCTCCAGGCTCCATCGCGTTGCCGATCCGCTCCGCGTCCTTCTCCGTCGACGCGAGCGCGAGGACCATCAACGCGCCCTCGAGCGTGAAGCAGGACGCCACGACGAACGACACGCGCTCGGCCCCACGCGCGGACTCCGCGACGAGATCGGCCAGATCCCGACCCGTCAGGCCGGCGGCCTTGCCAGCCTCGAGCGACTTCTGCCGCTCGCGCTCGACGAGCGTGTTTCCGAATGCAAGCCGCTGCCGGACGGTCAGAGGCTTCAATGTGATCTCGGTCCCGTCTATCGTGACGGGAAATGGGGCGCATAGGTTCATCCGCGTATCCTCCGCATGAGGCGCTCGAAGTGGTCGTCGACGGCCACCGAGACCACCGACGCCTCCGACGCCCTGCGGATCGTAGCGTCCGCGACCTGCTCCGCGGTGACATCCGAGTACCGAAGCGAAAGCCGCAGCACCTCGTCCTCGGGCATGGTCCCAGGCGAGAACCTACGACGGATCACGCGTCCGTCCCGAAGGACGAGCGTCGAGATCCAGTCGTCTCCATTCGGCGTGCAGACGCCGGCTAGCGGCGATCCCCCGAGCATCAGATGAGCCAGGTGACCACGGGCGCAGCGCCGTCCGCGTTCTCGAAGTTCGCAGAGAGCGTCGCATCGCCAGCCTTGTCGTTGTTGAAGGCAAAGTTGTTCATCACGACCTTCGCCACAATCTTCGCCTGGCTGGTCGCGACTGTTCCAGAAAAGATGAGGGAGAGCGTGACGGCCTCGGTGGTGTTGTAGGTCCGCTGCTCGGATACGAAGAAGTTCGTCACCGTCGTGCTAGCGGTGCTGTCCAAGCCGATGACCGCGTTCAGGCTGCCCGTGACATCAAGCATCCCGAGGCGCTTGCGGCGTCCCGTGTCGCCGAACGCGGTCAGGTCGACCGAGTTGCGGCCGAGGGTGGCCGCGTAGCTGCGGACCTTGAAGATGGTCTGGGTGGTCGTGCCGGCGGTGAATGTCGCGTCGCCGTCGTTGCCGATGAGGTAGTGCGTGACTGCCATGGTGTTCCCTTCAGAGGCGGAATCCGACCGCTCGGTATGTGTCGGTCATCGTCCACGAATCGTCCTCGTATGAGGGTGTTCCCGTCCCCGTTCGGATGAGGACGATCCGATCGAAGCCAGACGCAGCGAGCGAGGCGTCGAGCGCCGTCTTCAACTGCGAGGAGAGCGTGTGCATCTGCGTTCCGTCCGACGACTTCTGGTAGAACTGGAACTCGAGCGTGAGGTCGTACCGTTCGGTATTCCCGAAGAGTTGCGCCGTCTGGGTTCCCGTGACGCGGTAGACCATCAGCGGGAGCGCCGTGTTCGCCGCCAGTTCGTCGAGGCCGAGCCGACCGCCGAGCGTCGTATAGAGCGTCGATCCCGCGAGTCGGGTTGCGAGTGCGTCGAGGATTGCCTTCTGGCTCATGGCTTCTTCCCCATGTGCCGCGCGTACGCGACGGCGAAGATGCGGTTCGCCTGCTTCGAGAACACCTGCACGGTCGGCCGAAGGTACGGGCGCGGGCGCATATTGCGCGTACCGAACTCGAGCATCGGCGCGTATGTCACGCGCGACCCGTAGTTGAGAATCGCCTTCTTCTCGCCCGACCTGATGTAAGCGTAGCCGTATTTCCAGCTGCCCAACTGGTCGGAGATGAACGACGCGCGCAGGCGGTTCGTGTTGACCGCCGGCGGGAAGCCAGCCGCGGACGCCTGGTGGAATCCGCGCGCGCGAAGGTTTCGCCCGCCGCGCGCGCCGCGCGAGACGCGGTAGATCCTGCCCGTACCGCGCTGCGACAACTTGCCGCGAACGAGGCGCGAGAGCGCCAGGAACGAGACATTCATGGCCTCGTTGTTCGCCGCGGTCAGCGCCGCGCGAATCTTCGGGAGATCGAGGTTGACCTTTGCCTTCGCCATGTCAGAGGCTCACCGCCGGCTCGACCTCGATCACATCCACCGCGGTCATGTTCAGATGGAGCGCCGCAAGGGACCGTCCGATCTCGCCAGCGTTGACCATGCCGATGACTCGCCACGCCGTCACGCTGCCAGAGGTTCCCGAGTAGATTTCGTCCTCGATGCGGATGTCTAGCGCTCCGTCAAAGTACGCGACGCCCGTTGTACGCGAACTCGCTCGACCCTCGAAAGGGTCCTGCGCCTGCCCGCTCGGCTGCACGAATCCGCGCGCAGAGATCACCGCCGTACCGTATGTGCGAACCACCGTTCCATCCGACGCCGCCGTGAGGGTCGGTCGGTAGACATAGAGCGGAATCCCGAATCGGCCGACGATGCTGGAGATGCTCAACGCAGCCTCCGATACGGGTCGAGCAGCATCTTGGCCTCCATGTCGATCTCCGCGCTTCCGCGGAGCGAGTAGGAGTATCCGCCGAGCGATTCGCTTCCGACGCCCATGTCGCGCTTGCGGCCATGGTAGATCCGCTGCGCGATCATCATCACCGCCTGTTGGACATCGAGCGGGATCGTCTCGTAGCCGGCCGTATAGTCGATCAGCATCGAGCGGTAGAGGTGCAGCTGCCCGCCGTAGAGAACACCCGTCGCCAGGTCAATCTGGTAGTCGTAGACCGACTCGGTGGGAGCCTCGAGATACGCGGTGGAGTTCCGCAGATCGCGCCCAGCAAGCCGGCGGATGTACTTCGCGGGGACATTCAGCGTCGCCGATCCGCGGAAGCCAGTCGTCGAGGTGATCTGCGTGGCGATCTCGGTGGATGTGTTGTGCGAGTTCAGCGAGATCGTCGTCTGATGCGCGCCGCCGTTGCTATCGACGCGGTAGAGATGCACATGGGCATCGTCCACCGAGATCGAGGCGAACGCATCCGAGGCGATCGTCGAGTCGACGGCAACCACATTGTCCCAACCGACGCCGACGAATCGGACCACCGAGATCGGAGACTGCTTCAACGCAAGCCGGCGATTCCCGAAAGTGTCGCGGATCTCGAGGAAGTCCTGCTGCACGAACTTTCGCCCGCAGTAGGAGCAAGCCACGGCCGACGCTCGGTCGATCGTCTGCTGGAGAATGACATCATCGGCCGCGGTCGTGATGCCCGCGTAGACCTTGAAGTCGGCGATGGAGACGAGCGTGTCTGCGTCGATTGCCACGGGTTCAGTCCCTCTTTCTCTTCATCGGCTTCGGTGCGGTCGCGGGCGATTCCGCGAAGAGCGGAGCCGCCGGCGCGATTCGCTTCAGATAGCCTCGGCGAATCAGTTCCTCGAGATTCGGGAGGTCCAGATTCACGGCCGTCCCTGGCCGAAGTTCGCGCCGGCCCGTCCGCGTGTCGGCGATCGAGAACGGCTTCAGCACGATCAGAAGGTCAGCGTGCAAGGTGGTCTCCCCTCGTCCGTGTACTGCGGGTGGTACTGATGGACGGCCTCGAACCGCTCGTCGGGCCATGTGACGACGAGTTGCAGGTGGCCGATCCGTACGCGCGGGCAGAGGCAGATCCGCCGGCCCGCCTTCCTCATCTGGTTCCAGAACTGGATGTCGTCGTCCACGCGGCCGCTGCCCCATCCGCCCTGCGCGTCTGGCTGACCCCAGAAGAGCGGGCGCGCGACGCCCTCGAGCGCGGCCACGCGGATGAGCGTCAGGCCGAAATGGCCCGTGTAGATGTCGATGGCCTCGCAATGCAGCTGCTCCTCGGAGATGCCGCGCGCGAGTTTGCCGTCTGGCCCTTGGATGCAGACGAGCGAGTTCTCCTTGTCCCTCTGGATCTGGAGCGGGCAGAGCACCGCGACATCAGGGTTCGACTCCATGATCTGCCAGAGGCGCACGATGTCGTTCTCGTCGAATACGGAATCGTAGTCGACGGTCAGGATGTACTTTCGGCCTTCGGCAACGGCGGCCTCGACCATCCGCTGCATACATTGGCCCCAGAATACGCCCGTCGTGCGCGTGACATCAATCCCCAGGCTCGCGGCGGATTCGTGCAGGCATCCCATGGTCGTCGTCCACGCGATGCGCGGCAGCGACATGATCGCGCCGATGTCCTTCATCGGGCGCTGCGGCGTCGGGCGCGCGTACTTCCGTGCGCGGATGCGGATGTATCCACCCTCCGTCCATGAGGTTCCCGACGCCGGTCCCGTGACGCCGAAGCCGCACGCGTCGAGCGCGCGGACCAACTTCGTGCGGTTCCAAATGCTCTTGAAGCGCCCGCCGTCGACCGCGTGCTGCTCCGCTCCTCCGCTCTGGTTCGCGTAGATCGCCACCGTGTGGTCGAAGTCCGGCACGATGAGGTCGATCGTGTCTCCGTCCTTCATCGTGCGCGCGAGGTCGCGGAGGTACTCCACGGCGTCCTCTGTGCTTCGCTCCGCGACGCGGAATCCGATGTCCATGTGTTCGGGCAGTCCACTTGCGTATTCCATGCTGGCCTCCTGCGCGGGATGCTACGCAAAAGAGAACGAGGCCGCACCGAAGTGCGGCCCCGTTCCACGCGAATGGCTCGGTGCGTCAGATGTTGGCGACATTGACCGCGTTCACCTCGCCTGCCGTGTTCGGCGCGTCCGCGCCGTTGTGCAGGACCGCGATGAGCGAGAGGGAGTTGGTCACCGCGTAGCCAGTGGTCGGCTTCAGGTACCGCTTGCGGCCGCGGAGGTCGACATTCCAGACGACCTTGGCGACCGACGCCGCCGAGGCGGTCGTGAGCGGCGTCAGGCCGGTGGTGATCGTCGCCCAGGACGAGTCGTCGTCCGACTCCTGGAGGATCGTGTTCGCCGCGGTCGCGTGCAGACCCGCCGCAGCGTTGTTGAATCCGACGATCTGGCAGTAGGAGAATCCGCGGGTGTCGATCGAGGCGGTGAGCGTCGAAACGGCCGCGCCAGACGCGCAGATGAACTTCGTGTTTGATGGCTTCATGTGTGTTCGCTCCGTTTCGATCAGAGGGTCAGCTTGATCATCGCGCCGGCGGCCGAGGCAGAGCCACAGTTCGCGCAGACGATGTCGAAGCGGGAAGTGCCGCGGATGATGCGCTCGTCCTGCTCGAACGCGTTGAGCGCCGAGTCGGAGAAGGCAACGGTGGTCGAGCGACGGTCGCCGAGGTAGACCGCCTGGGTCATGTCGCCGACATACGCGTAGGTCGCGCCCGCGCCGCTCGGAGCAGCCGCAAGTGCCTGGGTGAACTCAACGGGGTAGCCGAAGAAGGACGGACCCGTGACGCCGCGGATGATCTCCGTAGCCGTCGCGCCGCCCGCGCCCATGGCGAGACGCTCGAAGACCGCGTGATACACGCTCTTATTGCAGAAGAACTTGATGTTGCTCCGCTGCGACGCCCAACCGGGCAACTTGGCGAGGCCAGCCATGATCTCGGCCACGGTGACGCCGCTCGTCGCGGTCGCGGCACCGTCAGAGATCTGGTAGGTGGCGTCCGCAAGGGTCGTGCCGAGACCGACGATGCCGCCGTAGCTGGAGGTGCCGTCGCCGTTGAATCCCGCGTCGTCCTCCTTGAACGAGAACGCGTACGCGATCTCGCCGGCGATGTCGTCGCCGATGTTGACGAGCGCGTCCTCGAGCAGTTCGTTGGTGACGGTCGTGAGCGCCATCAACTTCTTGGCGACGAGGTTCACCTGGTCGATGGTCTGGGTTGACTCGGTTCCAGGCGCAGCCTCGCCCACGAAGTAGGCGGTCAGGCCGGCGGCGCGCTTCGGGATGCGCAGCGTGTCGGAGGCCATCGGCCAGATGCGCGCGTTACGGCGGATGACGCCGTACTGCTCGCGCAGCGTGACGAGTTCGTTCTCGAACTCGTCGGGGACGAGGAAGCCGCCCTGGTTGTTGACGCCCTCGGTGTGGGCCTTGCGGATGACGAGGCCGTTGTTCGCGCAGAACTCGGCGCTCTTCTTGTGGCCCATGGCACCCATGAACCAAGCGCCCATCTTGTAGGCGCTCTCGCGGTTCTTGAGGTGCTTGAGGCGGCCGTACTGACGCGCGGTGTCCCACGCCTTCGGCTCGGCGGTGACGGCCATTGTCGGCGCGTTGCCGCGGGTCGCGCCGGCGATTGCCGAGCGCACGCTCTTCGTGATCTGGTCCTCGGTCATCTCTGGCTCCTTTGCCATGTCGGTCTCGACCTCGGCTTCGCCGGCGGCCGGTGCGATGGTGATGTCAATGGCGTCGGGGTCGACGGCCACGCCGTTCTCGTCCACGATCATAAACCGATCGAGGATCAACTTCTTCTGTGCGATGACGCCCGCCTCGCCCTTGATTCGGGCGGCCTTGGCGAGTGCGTCGCGCACTTCCGTGATTTCCATGGTCTTCATGGTGATCTCCTGCCGTTCGATGGTCAGCCGCGAGGCGCGCTTTCAGCCGTTGCGTAGGCGCGCCGAGGACTCACGACCACAGCCGTCCCCGCGCTCGAGCGATTTCGCGCGCGACGATGGCGTCCGTATCAATCGGCGCGCGCTTCGGAGCGGATGAGTCCGCACGGACTGGCATAGGGACGACGATCTGCACCCGCTTGGGCGGCTCGTAGCCGAAGAACTGCTTCGCCGCGACGGGCGAGACGAGTCCCTTCTTGACCGCCGTTATGAGCGCGTCTGGGTTCGCCTGCATGGGCGCGAGGCTGACCTCGAGCAGTTTCCACCGCGAGTAGACGGTCGAGACGCCATCGCCGTACTTCTTGCGGTCGATGTCGCTTGCGCGTCGGACGCCGCCGTTCTCTGGGATGTAGCCAACCGAGACGGAGTTGACGATGCCCTGCCCGACGAGCGCCGCGGCCACCTCGGGAAAGAACTCGCCGACATAGCCGGCAGGCTTCTGCGCGAAGACAAACTCGCCCACGATGTCGCGCTCCCGACGCTTCAGTCCGACCGCTCGGCCGACTGGCTTGGCGTAGTCGTGATTCCAGAATAGGACGGGGTTCTGGTCGAACTCCTTGGAGTTCATTCCGCCAGGGATCAACACCTCGCCGTCGCGGTCGAGCGTCTCGGCGGTGATGACGGCGGTGAATCCCTTGGCCGTCGCGGAAATCTCGGCGGCGAGTGCCTTGTGAATGGTGGTCATGCTTCCTCCCACGGTCCCGACATAGCGGCCGCGTCTGCTTCCATGTC
>JBIPMC010000004.1:0-18705 GCA_044369345.1 Terrimicrobiaceae bacterium | reverse complement strand
ATCCGTGAGCCGTGGAGGTGCCTGCGGACGCCGACCGGATGGACATCTCCGCCGACACACCTCCGCGAAAAACATGAAAATCCTCTCGTCCGGATCGAGGAGGTGGCGATTGGTTTTTGCCGTGTGTCCGCGAAGCTGCTCCACCCGCGCTGCATCTTGCGTCCGGCTTCGCCGCAATGTCACGAATGGCCCCGCGAACCGCTCCGCTCCAGCTTCACTCCACTCCGGCGATCTCCGCTACGGCTGCGGTAAACGCTCACTCTGGGGGGCGCGTTGTTCGGCACTCAGCGGCTCGTTCCTCGCCACATCGGCCTCTGGTGGGGCTGAAATTTCGTTTCGCTGGTCCGATAATGCCGTGTGGTGGATAGAGAGTTCGCTTCGCTCACCCCCGCCACCGGTGCCGCTTACAGGCGGCGGGGTTCTATCCACCACAGGCCATTATCGGACCTTACCTCCGCCTCCGCTCCAATCGCCTGCACTCCATTGCGCCTCCGCTACGCGGATCGCGGGGCCAGCAGCCACGCGGGGCTGCGGTTTCGGCGGCGATGATTGCTCCTTGTGTTGGCGGAGTCCTGCGCGCCGCCGTTGTAGTTCGGAAGCCAGTCCCCTGCCATCTGCGCGGGGGTGGTTCGGTGGCGGTCTGTCGCGCCTTGAGGGGCGCGCCACCCACGCCCCCGCCCACCCTGCTCCGCTCGCTCGGGGAATCGCTAACGCTCTCCCCTCACTCCCTTCGCCCCCGCAAGGCTGGCGGAGCCGTGCGGCAAATACTCGCCGCCGCATCGTCGCCAAAACCTCGCAGCTTACAGGCAGGCATCCGAGGATTTGGGCGAGAAGGGAGGAATTGCCTGGGCTCGATCGCGAGGTTTTGGGCGGGAGGATTTGCCTGGCTCGCTCGCGAGGTTTTGGTTAGCGCGTCGAGAAGCAGAGGGAGGTTTTGGGTGAAGTCCGAGGATTTGGGTAGAGGCGGGCTGTTTTGGGAGGCAGGGGGGTAGAAGCGGACACGAAAGTTTTTTGGAAAACTCGCGTCCGGCGGTAAGATTATTGAGACTGAAAGCGAGATTTTGGGCTGATTTGGACACCGAGAAACACGCTGAAACAAGCATGACTCTGGTGGCAAATTTTAGGAGTTTTGGCCTATTTTTTTAGGAGTGCCGGAAACTCTGAAACTCGCAGAGCCTTTATCCATGCAGTTTGGGAGGGAAATGGAGCGGGTGAAGGGAATCGAACCCTCGTATGCAGCTTGGGAAGCTGCCGTTCTACCATTGAACTACACCCGCAGAAGAACTGGTGAGGATAATTTGGTGAGGCCTTGGCTCAGGGCAAGCGAGAAGTTTTCAATCAATGCCTCTTGCGCGTGAGCATGATTTGGTTGCCCTCGGGGTCGGAGCACATGGCGAGGTGGGGCGGTTCCCCGGGTTGATCGGACATCGGTTCATGTCGCAACACGCCTCCGGCAGCGACAAGTTCGGCAGCTCCGGCTATGACATCGGGGATTTGGAAAGCGAGACCGGTCCAAGTCGTTTCATCCTCGCCGCCGCTGTGGATGCCAAGCGTTGAGCCCGCGATGTCGAGCTCGGCCAGATTTTCGTTTTGGCGAGTGACTTTCGCGCCGAAGAGGGCGGTGTAGAAATTCACGGCGCGGGCGAGGTCCTTGGCCCAGATGATGTATTTAAGGCGTTCGACGGTCATTTTGCGGCAGCAGTTTCCCAGTTGTAATTGATGGTGCGGAGCCGGTGTTGCTTGGTACCGAGCCGCGGAACGCAGGCGATGAGGGCTTGGGTGTAGGGATGCTGCGGGTTTTGCAGCACGGACTCGGTCTCGCCGGTTTCAACGATTTGGCCGCGGAACATCACGGCGACACGGTCGCAGAGCCCCTGAATGATGCCGAAATTGTGTGTGATAAGAATGAGCGCCATGTCGAACTCCGCTCGAAGCCGCCTCAATTCGGCGAGAATTTGGGCTTGGATGGTAACGTCAAGGGCGGTCGTGGGTTCGTCAGCCACGAGCAGGCGCGGTCGGCAGGCGAGGGCCATGGCGATCATGGCGCGTTGCTGCATGCCGCCGCTGAGTTGGTGCGGGTAATCGTGCATTCGCTTGTCGGGATCGACGATGCCGACGGCGGTCAGCCACTTGGCAACTTCGGCGTCCACATCCTTCACCTCCGGCCGATGCAAACGGATGCCCTCGGCGATCTGGCTGCGGATGTTAAAAACAGGATTCAGCGAAGTGGCAGGCTCTTGAAAAACATACGCGATGCCCCCGCCACGAACAGAGCGAAGCTCGGCGGGATTCATAGCCAAGATATCGCGGCCCTCGAAACAGATCGAACCGCTGGCGAACTCGGCAGGAGGATTTGGGAGGAGGCGGGAGAGGGAAAGCGCGGTGACGCTTTTGCCGCTGCCGCTTTCACCAACGATGGCCAGCGAGCCGCCGTGTTCCATCGAAAACGAGACATTCTTTACAGCTTGGACAACTCCGTTTTCCGTTCGGAAATTAATGGAGAGGTTTTTGACATCGAGGAGCGGAGCGTTCATTGCGGAGGCAGAAGAATTAACCACAGAGGACACAGAGAGCACAGAGGGATCGAAATAGACAGATTCTCATCCCGAAAATGGTATTTTAGTCAGTTTGGAAGGATAAAAATGATTCATAGGAGGGGCTTATGAAAGTAGAGGCTTGAAAAAACGGATGTGATTATCATTAATCATTCACCTTCTGTGCTCTCTGTGTCCTCTGCGGTTCATTCTGCAGGATTCGGGTTCATTGCGGGCGAGTTTCCACGGCCCGCCGGAGGGCATCACCGGCGATGTAAAAAGCGAGTGAGGCGCTGAAAATGGCAAGGCCGGGAAAGACGATCAGCCACCATGCATCGAGGATGTAAGTTTTTCCGTCGGCGATGATGTTGCCCCAAGTGGCCTTTGGCGGCGGCACACCGAAGCTCAGAAAGCTCAGACCCGACTCGACAAGGATCGCATCGGGAATGCTAACGATAGCCGTAACGAAAATGGGGGCGGCGGCATTCGGCAAGATGTGCCGGAAAATGACGTTCCAACCACTCTGGCCCATGGCGCGGGCGGCGCGGACATACTCGCTTTCCCGCAGTGTCAGAAATTCCGCACGGACCAGGCGCGCGGTGCCAGTCCAACTCACCAGGCCGATCACAGCGATAATGATCCAGATGTTTGGACCCAAAATGGCAATCGCGCTCAGGATCAAAAAAAACGACGGGAAACACAGAAGCGCATCGACGATCCGCATGAGCACATTGTCCACCCAGCCCCCGAAATAGCCGCTGATCGCACCGACCAGGATTCCGATTCCGAGCGAAACGGCCATGGCGACAAATCCAACCGTGAGTGAAATCGTCGAGCCAGCCACCATACGCGAGAGGACATCGCGGCCGAGGTTGTCGGTTCCAAGCCAGTGGGCCGCCGAGGGAGGTTGGAGCTTGGCTTCAAGATTGGTGGCGTTCGGATCCAAGGGGATCGGAAGCCCGGCCAGCATCAAAATTCCCGCCACAACCGCGAGAGAGAAAAAGAAGGCGATGAAAGCCAGCGAGAGAACCGCAAGCCGATCTCGAAAAAACCGGATCGCCACCCGGCGCAGCGGGCTGGCGGGAGCAGGCGAGGTCGCTGAAATCTGTGCGGCTTCGGCGGTGGCGGTCATGCTCGACGGGGCTTACTCAGCCTTCTCGTAAAGCTCGGCGACATACGGCCAATGGACGACATTCCACCATGCGGAGGCGTAATCTCCCCTGCGGTTCTGGTATTTTAAGTAATAGGCATGTTCCCAGACATCGAGGCCAAGGATGGCAGTGTAGCCATCGAGAAGCGGAGGGTCTTGGTTTGGCGTGGAGAGGATTGAGAGTTTGCCGTCCTTGACCACGAGCCAGGCCCAACCGCTGCCGAAACGCTTCATCGCGGCCTCGGTGAATTGTTTTTTGAAAGCCTCGAAGGATCCAAAAGAATTATCGATCGCCTCGGCGAGATCGCCCGTCGGAGCGCCGCCGCCGGTCGGCGACATCATCAGCCAGAAGGCCGTGTGGTTCACATGGCCGCCGACATTGTTTTTGAGGCCCGTGCGTATCGACTCGGGAGCTTTGTCGAGGTTTTGCAAAAGCTCCTCAGGCGAGAACTTCGCGAGGTCCGGGTGGTCTGCAAGGAGCTTGTTGGCGTTGTCCACATAGGCTTTGTGGTGCTTGTCGTGATGGATTCGCATCGTCTCGGCATCGATGTGCGGCTCGAGGGCCTCCGGCGCGTAGGGAAGCGGCGGGAGTTTGTAAGGGCCGGCCGGTGCCTCCTGCGCTAAAACAACTGGCATAAGCAAGGTCATCGCGGCGAAAGCGAAAAGTTGATTGTATCGAAGTCGGGCGAGGAATTGGTTTTTCATGGCGCCGCCAACCTATCCCATGCAAAAGACGAGGCAACCCGCAAAAATCCCCACGGCTTTCGAGCAAATGGTCTATTCAACCGTCATGAGAATTCCTCCCGGCTTCGTCAGCAACTACTCTGCCATCGCGGTGGCCTGCGGCTCTGGATCAGCCCGCGCGGTCGGCCAAGCCTTGAAGAAAAATCCCTTTGCACCCGAAGTTCCCTGCCATCGGGTGGTTCGTTCCGATCGATCACTGGGCGGGTATTTCGGCAAATCCTCGGCAGCCGCCCTAGCAAAAAAACGCCGCCTGCTTGAAGCCGAAGGGGTGGAGTTTACCTCCGACGGAAAGGTGTCGATGCATTGCCTCAGGCGAACACTGTGAAGAGGTTGCCGTCGGCCGGGGCGGAAGCCGCAAAACTCCCGCGCGAACGGCGCGAAATCAGCAAGCGCAAACTCGCCAGCGGCACACTCAAAAACCGCGCATCAGCCTCACTCATGCCTTCAATCAGATCGAGCAGAATGTCGGCGTCGCGCTCGATCTCGCGGAGAATGCGGGATTTTGTGAGAGGAGTTTTGTCGCAGGCTGTGCGAGGCAGAATGTAATCCACATCGCCCGTCAAAAGCTCGATCTGGTCGCGGGTCAGGAGCATCGAAAACAAGGGAAGAGGGTGGAAATCGGGGCGAACATCATTGCTGCGAGACTAGCCAGCGTCAGACAACGCTGCAAGTTTCGGAAAAATCTTGCCGCGCCAGACCGCCGAAGCCGATATGAAGGCTGAATGACACTCGACGCGTACCTGCAAACTGCCCTCGACGCCGCCCAAGCCGCCGGCGGATTTTTGCGGGCCAATTTCGGCAAGCCCCTCCATGTCGATGAAAACCTCGCCCACGACATCAAGCTGGAACTCGACAAACGCACCCAGGCTCTTATTGAGTCAATCATTCTCGACCGCCATCCCGACCATGCGATCTACGGCGAGGAGGGCATTCGTGGCGATCAGTCCGCCGAGCACCAATGGATCATCGATCCCATCGACGGCACGGTGAATTTTTTCTACAATATCCCGCATTTCGCCGTGAGCATCGCTCTCCGCAAAGCCGGCCAAATCCTCGTTGGGGTGATTTACGACCCCTTGCGCGACGAGATGTGGTCGGTCCAACACGGCTCCCCTGCCCTCTTCAACGGCCAACCGATGTCTGTCAGCTCCCGCGCTTCGCTCTCCGAAGCCACCATCTCGGTCGGGGTGTCTAAAAACATCGATACCATCAATCGCGGCATGCCCCTCTTCGAAAAAATGGTCCGGAACGCGAAAAAGTGCCGCATGATGGGTAGCGCCTCGCTAGACATCGCGTATGTCGCCTGCGGTCGACTCGATGCTTATATCGAAAACATGATCAGCCTTTGGGATGTCGCAGCTGGAATTCTGCTCGTCGAAGCCGCCGGCGGGCGCGTGGACATGCAGCCTCATGCCACCCTCCCCGAAAAATACTCCATCGTTGCCTCCAGCGGCAAAATCGACCTCGGCCTCGAATGATCGCCACCGGCATCGGGTATGATGTCCACCGTCTCGTTGCGGACCGCCCGCTCGTACTCGGTGGCGTCGAAATCCCCCACCCGCTCGGCCTCGACGGCCACTCCGATGCCGATGTCGTTTGCCATGCGATTGCCGACGCCATTCTTGGAGCAGCCGGCGAGACGGACATCGGCCATCTTTTTCCAAACACTGACCCCAACATTCGAGGCATCAGCAGTCTGGAAATTCTCCGTCGCGTCCGAAGCTTGTTGGATGAAAAATCCATCCGCCTCCATAACATCGACGCCACCCTCATCGCCGAGGAACCCAAAATCTCCCCTCACCTTGCCTTGATGAAGGAACGCGTCGGTGCCGCTCTTGGCCTGCCCCCCGCGCGGATCGGGATCAAAGCCACCACGAACGAATCCCTCGGTTTCCTCGGCCGCGGCGAAGGCATGGCCGCCCTCGCCACCGCCTGCGTGGAGAGACCCGTGTAGCACAGCATTCCCGTGTCAGCGGGAGGTTTTGGTGAATTCGAGGCGGTTGTTTTTTTCGCTGGCGGTGATGTGGTCGCCCTCGGCGAAATGGCCGTCGAGAATTTCGAGGCTGAGCGGGTCGAGTATCTCGCGCTGGATCACGCGCTTCAATGGGCGTGCACCGTAGGAGGGATCGTAGCCTTCCTTGCCAAGGAACTTCTTGGCGCTGTCGTCGAGGACGAGCGTGATGTTTTGCTTTTGCAGGCGCGTAAGCAGGCGCTGAAGCTGGATATCGACGATGTTTGTGATCTGCGAGGCATCAAGGCGGTCGAAGATGATGATTTCGTCGATGCGGTTCAGAAACTCAGGGCGGAAATGGCTGCGCAGGGCCTCCTGAACCCGGCGGTTGCGTTCCTCCACCGGCAAATCATCCATGATGTATTGGCTGCCAATGTTCGAGGTCATGATGAGAACAGTGTTTTTGAAATCGACCGTGCGGCCTTGGCCGTCGGTGATGCGGCCGTCGTCGAGCACTTGCAGCAGGACATTGAAAACATCGGGGTGGGCTTTTTCCACTTCGTCGAACAGGACGACGGAGTAGGGCTTGCGGCGGACGGCCTCGCTGAGTTGGCCGCCTTCCTCGTAGCCGACATAGCCGGGAGGCGCGCCGATGAGCCGGGCGACGGTGTGCTTCTCCATATATTCCGACATGTCGAGGCGGATGATTGCGGACTCGTCGTCGAAGAGGAATTCGGCAAGGGCTTTTGAGAGTTCTGTTTTGCCCACGCCAGTCGGGCCGAGGAACATGAATGAGCCGATGGGGCGGTTTTCGTCCTGCAGGCCGGCGCGGGCGCGGCGAACGGCGTTTGAGACAGCTTTGATCGCCTGTTGCTGGCCGACGACGCGCTGCATGAGGCGCTCTTCCATTTTCACAAGCTTCGCGCGCTCGCCTTCCTGCAGGCGGGACACGGGGATACCGGTCCAGGTGGAAACGACTTTGGCGATGTCCTCTTCGGTGACTTCCTCGCGGAGGATCGTGGCACCTTTGGAATCGGGCTCGATTTTTTTGAGTTCGCGTTCGGCTTCGGGGATGAGGCCGTATTGGATTTCGCTGGCGCGCTGGAGGTCGCCACGGCGCTGGGCCTGCTCGAGTTCGGCGCGGAGGTGGTCGAGTTTCTCGGCGACTTTTTGGGATTTGCCGATTTCCTCTTTCTCTTTCAGCCACTGGGCACGGAGCGTGGCGGCTCGTTCCTTGGCGTCGGCGAGTTCATTTTCGAGCTTCTCGAGGCGGTCTCGGCTGGCGGCATCTTTTTCTTTTTTGAGCGCAGCGCGTTCCATTTCGAGTTGCATGACGGCGCGCTCGAGTTGGTCGAGTTCGGTGGGGAGGGATTCGAGCTCGATCTTCAGGCGGGATGCGGCTTCGTCCATGAGATCGACGGCTTTGTCGGGCAGGAAGCGGTCGCTGATGTAGCGGTCGCTAAGGACGGCTGCGGCGATGAGGGCGGCGTCTTGGATGCGAACGCCGTGGTGGACTTCGTAGCGTTCCTTGAGTCCGCGCAGGATCGCGATGGTATCCTCGACACTCGGCTCGCCGACCATGACTGGCTGGAATCGGCGCTCGAGGGCGGCATCTTTTTCGATGTATTTCCGGTATTCATCGAGCGTGGTGGCCCCGATGGTGTGGAGTTCGCCGCGGGCAAGCTGGGGCTTGAGGAGATTCGAGGCATCCATCGATCCCTCGGCGGCACCGGCTCCGACGATGGTATGGAGTTCGTCGATGAAGAGGATCACTTGGCCTTCGCTGGCGGTGACTTCTTTTAGGAAGGCTTTTAAACGGTCCTCGAATTCGCCACGGAATTTCGCACCCGCGACCATCGACCCGATGTCCATCGCAACGAGTCGTTTGTTTTTGAGGGATTCCGGAACATCGCCCGAGACAATGCGGCGGGCAAGGCCTTCGACGATGGCAGTTTTGCCCACGCCTGGCTCGCCTATGAGGACGGGGTTGTTTTTCGATCGGCGGGAGAGGACCTGCATCGTGCGGCGGATTTCGTCATCGCGGCCGATGACTGGATCAATCTTGCCCGCGCGGGCAGCGGCCGTGAGATCGCGGCCGTATTTCTCGAGGGTTTGGTATTTGCCCTCAGGGTCCTGATCGGTGACACGCTGACTTCCGCGCACGGCGACAAGGGCTTGCATGAGCCTGTCGCGGTTGGCACCGCTTTGTTCCAGCAGTTTTGCAGCGGCGCACTTGGTGGTCAGGAGCGCGAGGAGGAAATGCTCCACGCTCGTGAAGTCATCCTTCAGCACCGCCATCTCGCCCTCGGCGGCGTCGAGGATTTTGCGAAGTTCCTGGGAAATCTGCGGTTGGGCCCCACCGCGAATTTTGGCGAGCTTGGTGACGGCTTCCTGCAGACGGCTTACGAGAGCGGGGATGGAGACCCCGAGTTTTTCGAAGAGCGGCTTCGCAAGGCCATCGGATTGGCCGAGTAGGGCGAGCAGGAAATGCTCGGGAGTGATCTCGGGGTTTTCGTTTTTCGAGGCGGAGTCAAGCGCGGAGTTGAGGGCTTCGCGGAGTTTGATGGTGAATTTTTCGGGACGCATGGCTGAGGTATATTTTACTAAACCAATTTAAGCCAGAAATGCCAAAAATGGAATCTCCCTTCCGTCGGCTCATTGCAAAAACAAGGGATTGCAAGGCATAGAATTTTACTTCAATGTAAGCGACTGCACAAATCTTGGCATGGACAACGATCAAACCAATCCGACGAACGAAGTTATGAATGGCGACGAGGCGGCTGCCTTCCTCAAAATGCCAAAATCCACACTGCTGAAACTCTGCAGCGAGGGGCAATTGCCGGGGGTGAGGGTGGGTCGGCATTGGAAATTCAACCGCACGGCACTCGAGAAATGGAAGAGCGAGAAGGCCGGGACCGAGGTGGATTTTGCCGAAGAATCGGGCGTGGTTGGCGAGCCGAAGCCGTTGGATTTTTCCGAAAACCTCTCTCAAGCCGAGGTTTCTACGGAAAAGAAAATCAAGCCCGTTGTCGATGAAGTCGTAGGTTCTGTCGGCGGGTATGATTTTGAAACGACAGGCGATGTCGTCGAGCTCGATAGCATTTCCGAAGGCGTTGGCGAAATTCATGAGATCGATGAGGCTCCTAAAAAAACCGGCCGCCGCAGCCCTAGGCGCTCGTCTTCCGCGCTCGATCTCATGGCTCAGATTTCCGACAAATCCCCTGGGCGCCGTGGAGCCAAGACAACGCGTTCGAAAACCGCACCCGCGCCGGTTGCAAGGACTAAACCCGCTGCAGAACCCGCTAGCGAGGTTTTACGCGACTCCCACCGCGATGATGGTGCCGTGGAGGTTTCCCGCCCTTACAATCGCCAAGCCGCAGCAGCTCCCTTGCCTCGACCTTCCGAGCGCCGGAGTTCCGGCGGCGGTGCAAATGGCGCACTCAAGAAACTCGTTTATTGGGCAGTGGTGCTTGTCGTTCTGGCCTTGGCCGGCGTGGGCGTGAAGAGCATGCTCATTCCGATTTCCACCCAACCGATCGCCGCAATCACCGAGGAGGCATCCGGGCCCGAAGCCCCCGCCTTGCCGGAGTTCCAAGTGGTCTATCGCCACAACGAGGAGGAGACTCTCAAAGAGGACAAGCTCGCCGTTCCGACTCCTCCCCCAGCTGCGCCTGCCGCCGAAGCTCCACTCACCTCAACCGGCACGGTGGATTCCGTCGCCCTGCAGGCACCTCCTGCTCCTCAGCAGGCTCCACTGTCTGCAGCCGCCGCCTTGGAAGGAACACAGCAACCGGCCATTCCAATTGCCACCAACCCGCCGGTCAGCCGGAGCCTCGAAGCGATCAACCGATTGCTCCCCGCTCTTTTCAACCTTTCCGGAACAACTGTAAAAAGTGACAACAATGAAATCCGAATTACTTTTCAGGAAGGCGTGTTTTCATCCGGAATCACGGTTAGCGACTCTGGAAAAAGCCAACTCGCCCGCGTTGCAGAATTTCTGAAAGTGAACGCACCCGACTTCTGGGTGATCATTGAGGGCCAGACCGACAGCAAGCGTGTGCGCTCAAACTCGCCTTTCCGGGATAACTACACCCTCGGCCTTCGCCGCGCTGTTGCCGCCACCGAGGTCATGCGCTCCGAGACTCAATTCCCGAACGATCGACTTCTCGCGAGTTCCTCGGGCGGGCTTCCGCCTCCATTCCCGGAAAATGACCCTGGCTCGGCTTCCCGCAACCGCACTGTCATTCTGCGCCTCGTTCCGAGGATTCTGGAATAAACCGCCACTGCGATTATTTTTGCCAGAAAATGGATTTTAGGCAGGTAACAGGCTGACCAAGATTCACAGAAGCTGTTTCTGAAAGCGGTGGCTTGGACAAAAAGATCCGATGCGATGAGGATCAATTCATTTACCCTCTGTGCTCTCCGTGTCCTCTGTGGTTCATTCTGCTGGATTCGGGCTTAGGAAATCCTATTTCCTCTTCAATCTGAGGAAAGTTGGCACATCCAAATCTTGGCCTTCCACAATCGTTGGCTCGCTTCTCTCGAAGCGGCCGCGTGCAATGGGTTCAAGTTGAAGGAAATCCTGTTTCACCTTTTGAGTCTTTGAAGGCACTGCCTCAGTGCAAACGGGTGTCGCTTCCTGTGAGGGCGGAGCAGCAGGGGGTGGTGTCGATGCTATGGTATCAACCGCACCAACAGGCGGCTGGGCCTGTTCCTTTTCACCCGTGCGACCAATAATTGTGACAACGAGTGGAGCGGAGTCGTCGCCCGCTGTGCTCACTCCAAGGCAGAGATTGGCGGATGCAGAGGTGCTTTTGGAAATCTCGCGCATCACGGCAGCAACCTCGGCAAAGGTCAGCGAGGATGGCCCCGAGAGATGGGCGAGGATTTTTTCAGCCCCGTGAAGTAAACGCCCTCGATCCAGCAAGGGGCTGCGAAGGGCTTGCTCCACGGCCTCGTAGGCACGGTTTCCGCCATTCGATATGCCAGCCCCAAAGAGGCATCCCCCGTTGCTGCCACGAAGGACGCTAAGAAGATCGTTCACTGCAATCGGCAGCGGGCCGGGATTGCCGAGAATTCGGACCACACCCGAGATAGCCTGGAAGAGAAGAGCGTCGCAGGCGGCAAATGTCTTGGATACATCCGCGAGGGGTTCGTCGAGTTCTGCCATGCGGTCGTTTTCGAAATGCACCATGGCGTCGGCGTAACGGCCTGTCTCCAAGAGAGACTCCTTGGCTTGCTGTGAACGTCGACGGCCTTCGAATTGGAAAGGCGAGGTGACCACGGCCGCAACAAGCGCCCCGCGTTCCATGGCAATTTTGGCAAGAATGGGTGTGACTGCACTACCAGTGCCGCCGCCAAGACCAGCGCAAAGAATCACGACATCGGCTCCGGAGACGGCCTGCTGTAATTCGCCGAGCGATTCCTTAACGGCATCGATCGCGCGCTCGGGATCACCTCCGGCGCCCAGTCCATGGGTCGTCATCGGCCCCAGGGCGAGCTTTTGGGCGGCGACCGAGGCTCTCAGCGATTGCTGATCGGAATTGAGAGCCATCGTGTGAATCGGAAGCGCGGCGCACATAGCAAGCCGGTCGGTGATGTTCACCCCCGCGTTTCCAATCCCAATCAAGCGGATCACCGCCTCCTTCGCAGGCTCCTCATAGCGTGGATAGGGACTCATATGCCGAGCTTGAGGTTGAAGATTTTCTTGAATTTGCTGAACACCGTTTCCTCTGGCATATCGGCATGAACCGCCTGCGCGTATTTGACCAAGCCAATGCAGGTCGAGAGTTGAGGATTTTCAAAAGCCGAGGTCGGGCCCGAAACCGAGTGCGCGTGCGTGACACTTACGGGCGACTCGAAAATCGACTCTGCCACTTCGCGAATGCCTCGAAGCATGCTGCACCCGCCGGTTAAAAGGATTCCTGCTCCCAAGAGATGCTCGGAGACAACCTCGTGGATTCGTTTCTTGATAATCGTGAAAAGTTCCGCCACGCGCACATGGATGATCATGTTGAGCATCTCGCGGTCGATCTCCTTTCCGGAAAATCCGGTGTCGTTTTTGAGCGTAATTTTTTCGCCAAGTGAATGAGCACCAGGCAAGGCCGCCCCCTCCTCGATTTTGAGCTTCTCTGCGCGGGTGATCGGAATTTTGAGTCCGATGCAGAGGTCGTTTGTGATGTGATCCCCGCCAATCGCGATCGCACCGCTGTGGCGAACAGCCCCATCGTGGTAGACGATGTAATCAGTAACCCCGCCGCCAATATCGATCACGACGGCGCCGGCCTGCTTTTGAGAGTCGCTGAGAACGACCTGCGCGGAAGCGACGGAATTCACCACCACATCGTCCACTTCGATATCAAACTCCTTGACGCAACGAATCGTGTTTTGAATCCGTGTCATCACCCCGTGGATGATGTGGTAATCAGCCTCCAGCTTGGTTCCGAGCATCCCGAGCGGATCAATCACCCCCTCCTGACCATCGACATAATAGCGCTGAATGATCGAGTGAAGGATCACATTTTCCTTGGGAATATTGATCTCCTTGGCCTTGTTTTCGACATCACCGATTTCGTTTTCCGTGATCTCGCTTTCGTCGGGCATGGAGATCGAACTCCGATTGTTGAAACTATGCAGATGGCTTCCAGTTACCGCGAGCCAGACGCTTTTGATTTCTTGATCGCTGCGTTCCTCCGCATCGGCAAGGGCATCATGAACGCACTTCGATGCGTTTTGAAAATCGACGATTTCGCCTTTGCGAACGCCGCGCGAGGGACTCTCGCCGACGCCGAGCAGGCGGACTTCGCCGTCGCGGCCACATTCTGCCACCACAGCGCAGACTTTGGTGGTTCCGATTTCTAGACCGACATGGATTCTTTCCTTGGCCATCAGTTTTTTCGTTTGGTTTTCGGAGTGGATTCAGCGCCCTTCGCACCTGACGGCGGGAGGGAGGCCATGATAAACTTGACGGGGGTATTTTTCGCCACCATGAGATTGACGGAGTCGAGCTCGCGTCCGGTATCGCGGCAATGAGCCAGCAGTCGCTTGAGCTTGTCGATCTGCGCATGGAAATCGGAGGGCCCAAATTTGATGCGGGCATTCTGGTCGGTGAGCGCATCGATACAGTATCCCTTTGAGATATTGAGCGCGCGGATTCGCACGAGGGAGTCAGGGTGGGAAGAGACCTCGTCCAGAAGTACGATGGCTTTTTTCAGATCGTCACTCTGCAGTGGCTTGCCCTCGAAAATGTCCTTCGAGTTCACACCATAAATCACAGGCAGGTTGTGAAATTCCTGCGGTATCAAGCGCGGCCGCATGAGGAACCCGGAGCCATCCACCAGAAGCATCGTCGAAACATCGTAGGGCGCGGAGGGATCGTTCAAAGATGAAACCCATGCCACTGGTTGGCGGGAGTGAAGAACCACACGCAGCCGGTCGGGCAACAAGCGCTCAATGGAGACATCCGCCACCATCGGAATCGCCCGGAGCCGCCTATCGGCCTCGTCGATATCGATCTCGAAGATGTTTTTACCCTCCACGATTCCGGTTTCTGCGAGGAGATCCTCCTGGGTCATGATTTCATCCAGTTCGAGGTCCAAAGCCGCGAGGTTGTAGGCCGGATTCGAGAAGAAGAATTTGTCCAAAGTGCGACTGCTGCCAAACCACGCCAATCCGCACGCAAGCGAGATACCGATCACTGCCATGGAGAAGTGCATGAGCATCTGCTGGCGTTTCCGCTTCGCGGTCGCGGCCCGCATTTTCACATTCAGCATCCTTTGACCACGGGCGGTCCGGCTGGGTGAGGTTTTGAGAATGCGAGATTTCATGGCCGTCTTTTTCTCGAAAGCGAAATCCCAGCGATCTCCTCGCAGAGTGAGGCGAAATCAAGGCCCGCGACTGCGGCGGCCTTCGGAAGCAAACTGGTCTCGGTCATTCCAGGAATGGTGTTGACTTCCAAAACAAAGTGCCTGTTTTCCGAGTCCAGCAGCACATCCACGCGCGAGTAAATTTCCAGACCGAGGGAGCGGTGTGCGGCGAGGGCGGCGGATTGAACCTCGCGTGTAGTCGCTTCATCGAGTCGGGCTGGGCAAAAGTAGTCGGAGTTGCCTTTCGTGTATTTGTTTTCGTAGCTGTAAAAATCCACCTTCGGCACGATCTCGACGACGGGCAGCGCCTCGCCGCCGACGATTCCTACAGTGAGTTCTCGCCCGCGAATGAATTCCTCAACCAGCACTTCGCTGTCGCGGGAAAAACAATCCTCCAATGCCGGGGCGAGTTCCTCGGGGTGCTGAACAATATGAACCCCAACACTGGAGCCTTCGCGCGGCGGTTTTACAACGAGCGGTAGTGGAATCGACACCGACCGACCTTCAACAAGAATTTCCCATTTCGCATTTGGAACACCGGCTTCGTCGAACTTGCGCTTGCTCGCAATCTTGTCGAACGCCACGCGACTCCCCTTCTCGCCTTCGCCGGTGTAAGGCACCCCAAGTCCATCGAGGATCGACTGCAACATGCCGTCCTCACCAAAAGTGCCATGGATAATGTTGAAAACGAGACCGGTTTTTTCGGGAAGTTTGAAATCAGGGCCGGTGACATCGATTTCCAGAACTTCCGCACCGAGTGAGCGAAGAGCCTTGGCTACGGCCGCACCGGAGTTTAGAGAAACCGGGCGTTCCTTTCCGGGGCCTCCCATCAGAAGAGCGACTTTTTTACCTGCAAGAATTCCGAAATAATTTCTCTTCATAAATCGACCCCCACAATTTGGACCTCCGTCTCCAATGGAATCCCCCGCTTGTCTCTGGCGGCTCGTTGGATTTTCGCGATGAGTGCGAGAATATCCGATGTGCTCGCACCGCCGTCATTCACAATGAAATTCCCGTGGATTTCGGATACCCGCGCCGCGCCGACAGCGAGGTTTTTCAATCCGAGTTCATCGATCAGACGACCGGCGGGGATGCCTTCGGGGTTTTTAAAAATGCAGCCCGAGCTTGCGGCAACAGGTTGGCTCGAACGGCGCTTTGCCACCGAGGCAGCAATCGCGCTTTCGATCTCCTCGGTGGTTCCAGGTTGCCCCCTCAAAACGGCGGAGAGGGCGAAGTTCTGCCGCAACATCGGAACGCTCCGGTAGTGCACCTCCATCTCGGCGGGGGTTTTTGTGAAAATATTCCCGTCCTGGTCACAATAACGGACGCGCACCACTTGATCGAAAGTCTGAATCCCCATCGCGCCGGCGTTCATGCGAAGGCCGCCGCCGAGGTTGCCAGGAATTCCCTCCATCCATTCGAAACCGGCGATTCCAGCAGTGCGGGCGAGTGCAGTGATTTGCTTGAATTTCACTCCAACCCCGGCGGTAATTTCGAGGTCGTTGATCTCGTGATTCAGAAACTCTCCCCGCGCAAGATGCACGACCACGCCGGGAATGCCGCCATCGCGGACAAGCAGGTTTGATCCGCGCCCCATCACCAAGAGCGGGATATTTTCATCAAAGCAAAATCTCACCAAATCGGCGAAACCCTCCTCTGTTTCAGGCTCGGCCCAAAACTGCGCCGGCCCTCCGACGCGCATCGTCGTGTGTTTTGAAAGTGGCTCGTGGAGTTTGATCCGGCCCGGGCCCATGATTTCCTGCAGGCGATCGCGCTTTTTGAGATCCGCAGCCAGACGGTTACCCGCCTCGTGGATATTTCCGGCACCGAGGCTCAAAACCAAATCCCCCTCCTGGAGAACCGCAGCGGCCGCCTCGTGGATTTTCGAGGTTTTCTGAATGAAATGCGCCGAGGGATGCCCGCAGGCCAAAGCGGAATCGACAACGGTTTGCCCTGTGACTCCGGGAATCGGCGTCTCGCTGGCGGGGTAGATGTCTGCCACAAAAACATGATCCGCTTTTTGAAAGGAAAGTCCGAAGAGGTCTTTGAGCGCTTGTGTGCGTGTGAAGCGGTGCGGCTGAAACATCACCACGACGCGCTTGTTCGGCCCCGTGCGCGCCGTGGCGATCGTGGCGGCGATCTCCGTGGGATGATGACCGTAGTCATCGACCACCAACTGGCGAGGGCTGTCATAAAGGATTTCAAAGCGCCGACGGGCCCCGCGAAAGGTTTCAAGCGCCGTGGAAATTTTTTCAAAGGGAACGCCGATCTCGGTGGCGAGAGCAATTGCGGCGAGGGCGTTCAGTGCATTGTGCGCACCGGGAATGTTCAAGATCACCTCGCCGAGGACTTCGGTGCCGCGCCGGACTCGGAAATAGGAGCAGAAGTTCTTGGTTACGAGATCAACCAAATGGTAATGCGCCTCGGGTGAGTGGCCGTATGAAATGGCTCGCGGATGGGCTGAGCAAACACGTTTCGCACCACTATCGTCGGCGCAGTAAAAAATGTTCCCCGATGTCTGTGAGATCAACCTCCCATACACGGCATCAATGGCCTCCAGGTCTTTGTAAAAATCAAGATGCTCGGGTTCGATATTGAGAACGATGGCGTGGCGGGGATGGTAGTTGACCAGCGTCCCATCGCTCTCGTCGCCCTCGGCCACGAAATACTCGCCCTCCGAATCCCAGCGGGCATTGGTGCCCAAGATTGGAATTTCAGCTCCGACATAATGTGAGGGTTTGAACCCTCCCGCACGAAGGAGGTGGGCGGCCATCGCCGAGGTGGTCGTTTTTCCATGCATCCCGCAAACGATGATTCCTTTTTTGGAAGCCATCACAGCGGCCAGAGCCTCGGCCCGGCGAACCATAGGGATTCCGAGTCGTCGCGCCTCATCATAGGCTGGGTTCCCCTCCTTGATGGCCGAGGAATAAACAACCAAATCCGCGCCACGAACGCACTCGGCCGTGTGAGGGCAGGAAAAAATCAGTCCTTTCTTGGCGAGTCGCTCGACTTCGATTGTATCGACTTTGTCCGAACCGCCGACTCGATGCCCAAGGCCAAGCAATAACGCCGCAATGCCGCTCATTCCCGAACCGGCCACTCCAATCAGGTGGATTTTCAGCGGGCTCGACCCCGCCAGAAGATCGCGAAGCTTTTCGGCATTCATTTCAGACCCTCCGCGACAACGCGCTCGATGACATCTGCGACATTGGCCGACGCCGACTCGGGCGAAAGTTTCCGTGCCGCCTCTGCCATGGCAGATCGCCGCTCGGGGGCGCTCATCAATTTGGAAACCTCGACGGCAAGCATCTCGGGCTGGATTTCGCTTTCATTCACCAACTCAGCCGCTCCGGAACGAACAAAGATTTCCGCATTCGCCCTCTGGTGGTCGTCGGTCGCGTAGGGATAAGGAATCAAAATCGATGGCAGGCCAAACGACGCCAACTCGCTCAAACTCGATGCTCCCGCGCGGGAAATCACGAGGTCTGCGGCGGAATACGCCTCCTCCATGCGATGATGGAAGGGAGCAACATAATGCGGGATGTGATCGCGCTGATAGTTCGCAGCCGCGAGTCGGTCATCGTTTTTTCCGGTCAGGTGGATGATTTGGAGGTTCTCGGACGGCAGAAGCGGTGCGCTTTTGAAAAGCAACTGGTTGATCCCGCTGGCGCCTTGGCTTCCGCCGGTGACTAGAAGCGTGGCCCGCGAGGGATCGAGGTTGAACACTTTCAGTGCCTCCTTGCGCGGGATGGGGCGTCCGAGGTTTTTTCTGACCGGCGTTCCTGTGACGACGCAGGAGGCGCCGGTGAAAAAGGAACGGCAATCCTCGAATCCGAGCAGAACCCGCGTGGCAAATTTCGCCGCGAGCCGATTCGCGCGCCCCGGGACTGCATTCGACTCATGAATGAAACTCGGCACCCCCGCCATTTTGGCCGCCAGAATCGGAGCCGTGGAAGTGAAGCCGCCCATGCCAAGCACAACAGAGGGCCGATTTTTTCTGTAGACTGATCGGCAGTGGTGGTAGCTTTCCCAGAAGCGCTTCAGGAAACTCAGAAACGCCGGCGAGATCAACATCGAGGGCATTCCGATCGAAGGAAGTTTTTCGGATCGGAACTCGGGATGGGCTTGGAGCGCGGTGGCGTCGATTTCTTTCTCGGATACAAAAAGCAACACCTCGTGCCCTCTTGCGCGGAGTGTTTCAGCTACGGCGAGCCCGGGAAACAGGTGTCCACCTGTGCCTCCACAAGCAATGATGGCCTTGAAGGGTTTCATACGCGGGGCTCGATGTGGGGCCGAAGAAGAACCGGCGCGAATCGTGAAACGAGCGGTTGCCCCTGGCGGTGGATGTTCACCAGAAGCCCGATCAGAAAGAGGCAAACAACGAGATTCGATCCGCCGTAGCTGATGAATGGAAGCGGCATGCCTTTGTTCGGCAGGAGCGATGTCGTCACTCCCAAATTC
>JBIPMC010000122.1:0-6032 GCA_044369345.1 Terrimicrobiaceae bacterium | reverse complement strand
CTCCTTCCTTCTTGCCGTCTGCATCCCGTGCTCATCTCTCCTCGCTGGCCCTGGCCACGACCACGGCCCGCAAATGGGCACCTCCGCCCACACCGGCCCCGTCGCCCTCAGCGACGCCCAACGCAAAAACCTCGGCCTCGAAACCACCCCCGCCGCCATTGTCGATCTCGCCCCCTCGGTTGAAATCCCCGCGATACTCGTTGTCCCACCCGAAAAACACGGCTCGGTCAGCGCGCCTTTTGCCGGACGCGTGCTCGAGGTTCTCGTTAAACTCGGCCAGCAAATTCAAGCCGGAGATCCCGTGGTCCGCGTCACTCCTCTCGCGGTTGGCAGTCCCGCCCAAACCCTCGCTTCACCGGTCTCCGGCCATGTGATCCTTCAAAACGCCATGCCCGGCCTCGCATTCACGCCGGAAACCACGCTCGTTGAGGTCGGCGATGACACCCAACTCCTCGCGCAGGGACTGATTTTTCAGTCCCCCGAACTCAACAAAATCCAAATCGGCGCGGCAGCCACCCTCACGCTTGATGTTTTTCCCGGCGAGGAATTCCCGGGAATCCTTCAGCGCCTCGACACCGGCCACGCCGCCGAGGATCCGGGTTTCCACCTCTACGCCGCCATCCCGAATCCCGCGCACCGCCTTCGTCCGAATTATCGCGGAAACCTCCGCATCTCGCTCGGAGAAGCCCAGCCCGTCGTCGCCATTCCGCGCCGCGCCATCCTCGGATCGCTCGGAAAACTTTTTGTCTTTGTCGAAAATGACGAGGGCCAATTTGAAAAACGCGAAGTCGTCACTGGCATCCGCGCCGGAAACCTCGTCGAGATCGTCGAAGGCGTCCTACCCGATGAAAAAGTCGTCACGGTCGGCAACTACCAGATCCAATACCTCGGCGCCGAATCCGCCGGCGAAGACGACCACGGCCACAGCCACTAATACAAAATGTTCGACCGCATCATCGCCTTCTCCATCCGCAACCGCCTGCTCGTCGTGGCCCTCGCCGCGCTGGTCGTGGCCTATGGCAGTTGGGTTCTCCGCAGCCTGCCGCTGGATGTTTTTCCAGACCTCAACCGCCCCACCGTCACCATCTTCACAGAAGCCCCCGGCCTTGCTCCCGAAGAGGTGGAAACCCTCGTCACGCTCCCGCTCGAAACCGCCGTCAATGGCGCGACGCATGTCGAGCGCGTGCGCTCGCTCTCCGGCATCGGCCTCTCGCTCATCTTCGTCGAGTTTGATTGGACGACCGATATCTACCTCGCCCGGCAGATCGTCGCCGAGCGCATCCAAGGCGTTGGTGAAACCCTCCCCGAGGGCATCCGCCCGTTCCTCGGCCCGATCTCCTCGATCATGGGCCAGATCATGGCCATCGGCCTCACCAGCGAGAATCCGAAGGTCGGCCCAATGGAACTTCGCGGCCTCGCCGAGTGGGACCTCAAACGCCGACTCCTCGCGATCCCCGGAGTTTCCCAAATCACCATCCAAGGCGGCGACCTCAAGGAATACCAAGTGCTCGTCGATCCCGCGAAACTCATCGGCTATGGCATCTCGCTCCACGAGGTCCAGACAGCCCTTGGCGAATCGAATGTGAATTCCTCCGGCGGCTTTCTCCTCGAACCCTACGAGGAAAAACTCATCCGCAACCTCGCCCGCGTCGAGAATCCCTCCGACCTCGGCAGCACGGTGGTCAAGGCCACACCGGGCGGCGCGAATATCCTCCTGCGCGACATCGCCGAAATTCGCCAAGGCGGACCGCTTGTGAAACGCGGTGAGGCCGGCATCAACGGCAAACCCGGCGTCATGCTCGCCGTCGCCAAACAACCCGGCGCGGATACCGTGAAACTCACCCGCGCCATCGAGAAGGAACTCGAAACCCTCCGCGCATCGATGCCCGAGGGAGTCACCATCCACGACGACATCTTCCGCCAAGCAAACTTCATCGAGCGCGCAATCACCAATGTGGAAGAGGCTCTGCGCGACGGCAGCATCATGGTTGCGATTGTCCTGCTGCTATTTCTGCTCAATTTTCGAACGACCTTTATCACGCTCACAGCTATTCCGCTCTCGCTCCTGATTTCGTTCATTGTCTTCAAATGGTTCGGACTCGGCATCAATACCATGACCCTCGGAGGCCTCGCCGTGGCCATCGGCGAACTCGTGGACGACGCCATCGTCGATGTCGAAAATGTCTTCCGCCGCCTACGCGAAAACCGCCTCTCGGCTAATCCCAAACCTGTCGCCGGGGTTGTGCTCTCGGCCTGCCGCGAGGTCCGAAACTCCATCGTTTTCGCAACACTCATCGTCATTCTGGTTTTCATTCCCCTCTTCGCCCTCGGTGGGATCGAAGGCCGCATCTTCGCCCCGCTGGGCCTGGCCTACATCGTTTCCATCGGCGCCAGCCTGCTCGTGGCCGTCACCGTCACGCCCGCCCTCTGCTCCTACCTTCTCCCCAACATGAAACGCATGGCGCACCCGAAAGACGGGGCGGTCGTGCGATTTTTCAAATGGCTCGTCGCTCGAGTCCTCGCCGTCGGTTTTCGTATTCCAAAAACCCTCTTCGCCCTCGTGCTGGCAGCCTTTCTCGGCACTCTCGCGCTGGTTCCCTTCCTTGGCCGGGAATTCCTCCCGCCGTTCAACGAAGGCAGCGCCACCGTCTTCGTCCTCACCGCGCCCGGCACCTCTCTCGAGGAAAGCTCCCGCATCGGCCAGGTCGCCGAAAAACTCCTCCGCAAAGTCCCCGAGGTCCGCACCATCGGACGCCGCACCGGCCGCGCGGAAGGCGACGAGCATGTGCAGGAAGTGAACTCTGCCGAGATCGAATTCGAACTCGCCCCGTCCAAGCGCCCGCGCGCCGAAATCCTCGCCGAAATTCGCGCCAAGCTCGCCGAAATCCCCGGAGTCTTCACCAGCGTGGGCCAACCGATTTCCCATCGCATCGACCACCTCCTCTCGGGCGTTCAAGCCCAAGTCGCGATCAAGATTTTCGGCGACGACCTCGAAACCCTCCGAGAAAAAGCCGCGCAAATCCGCGACATCGTCGCCGGCGTCCCTGGTTTCACCGATGTCCAAGCGGAACGCCAAACGCTCATCCCCCAGGTCCATGTCCGCATCAACCGCGAGAAAGCCGCCCTCTTCGGCCTGCGCCCCGGCGAGGTCGCCCGCTACGCCGAACTCGCCCTGCGCGGCAGCGCGGTGACGAAGGTTCTCGAAGGCCAGCGCTCCTACGATGTCACCCTCCGCCTCCCCGACTCCGCCCGCACCGACATTGATTCCATCCGCAAAATTCCGATCGATACCCTCAACGGACAACTCGTCCCGCTCGGCCTCGTCTCCGATGTCGACGAAGCGATGGGCCCCAACATGGTGAACCGCGAAAACGGCCAGCGCCGGATTTATGTCTCCGCCAATGTCGCCGGGCGCGACCTCGTGAGTGCCGTCCTGGAGGCCCGAAAAAAAATCTCGGCCGAGGTCGAGTTACCCACCGGGTATTTCCTCACCTACGGCGGCCAGTTCGAGAGCCAAGCCAGCGCCTCACGCCTCATCCTCCTCCTCGGCGCCGCGAGTTTCGCCGGCATGTTTTTGGTCCTCTACCTCCAATTCCAAAGCGTCTCGCTCGCCTTCCAGGTCATGCTGAACATTCCCCTCGCCTTCATCGGTGCGGTGCTTGGGATCTGGTTTTTCTCGGACCGCACCGTCTCCATCGCCTCCATGGTCGGCTTCATCGCACTCACCGGCATCGCCGCACGAAACGGCATCATGATGCTCTCGCACTACCTCCATCTCCTCCGCAAAGAGGGCGAATCATTTGATCAAAAAATGATCATCCGAGGCACGCAGGAGCGCATTATCCCGGTGCTGATGACCGCCCTCACCGCCAGCTTCGCCCTTATCCCGCTCCTCCTCGGAGCCGGCCAACCCGGCCGCGAAATCCTCCACCCCGTCGCCGTCGTCATCTTCTTCGGCCTCTTCAGCAGCACCCTCCTCGACCTCACCATCCGCCCCCTCATCTTCTGGAAATTCGGCCGCCGCGCAGCGGAGAAACACCTTTACCCAATCCAAAACACACCATGAAAACCAAAGCACCAACCCTTTTCGCAACCATCGCCATCCTCGCCCTCGCGCCACTCGCTGTCGCTGACGAAATCCACGATCACGGCCATGGCTCAAAAATTGAAATCGTCATTCCTGAAAAACTCTCCGACCTCTGGAAATCCATCGAGACCGAACACGCCACTCTCTCGGCAGCGATTGCCAAGCAGGACATCCCCGCCGCGCACGATGCGGAGCAGCATTTGCAGGCTTTCCTGAAAGCCATCCCCACCAAAACCTCGGCTCTCGAGGAATCGGCCCGCGCTCGCATCGATGGCCAGGCCAAAAATCTCGCCCGTGCTTATGATGGCGTCCACCACGCCTCGGACGACAAGGCTTGGGATAAAGCCAATGCCTCCCTAAAAAAAGCCGATGGCTCAATGAAGCTCCTCGCAGCTCAAATTGCTAAGATTCCGTAGGTCAGATTATTTTCTTCCCGAGCGCCTGGTTCCACCTGCGAATTCTTGGAATAAATTCCTCCAGCCCCTATTGTTCGCAGACATATGGCACTGCATTCCGAGTTTCCCGCGTCTCCCTATGTTCCGCTTCTCCCGGACCACCGCTGGTTTCCGGCGGCCGAGGAAATGCGCGATATAGCTTATGAAAAGCTCCTGCCACCCTTAGTCTCGAATGTCCGCAATGAGGTTTTCGCGTGGCGAAATGCAGGCTATCCCGGCGCTTCGGCCACCTCGACCGCACTTTTGCGCCATTGGTTCGATACGCAGCACCTCCTTGAGAACAGCGACGGCACGCTCTCTTCGTTCCAATACTATTTCGCCCAACGCGAGGCTGTCGAATCTGTCATCTGGCTCCACGAGGTCAGACAGGCGCGCGACAAATACGATCTTATCCGCTTCGATGCATCCGGCGCGGTTTCCCCTGGCCTGTTTGACGAGGATTGGCCTCGCTATGTCCTGAAACTCGCCACAGGTGCGGGAAAAACTAAGGTCCTTTCGCTCCTGATTGCGTGGAGCTTTTTCCACAAGCTCTACGAGCCTGACTCCGCACTCGCCCGCAACTTCCTCGTCATTGCTCCAAATATCATCGTCCTCGACCGACTCCGCTCCGATTTCGACGGCCTCAAAATTTTCTTCAACGACCCGATCCTCCCGCCAAATGGCCATGACGGGCGCAACTGGCGCGACGATTTCCAGATCACGCTCCACATCCAGGACGATGTGCGCGTCGTTCGAGAAACGGGAAACATCTTTCTCACAAACATCCACCGCGTTTTTCTTGGCGATGTCCGCGAGCCTTCGCTGGAAGACGACGACCTCCGCGATTATTTCCTCTCCGAGGCATTCGGCGAAAAACCCGTCGGCAAGACCACCGACAGCCGGACCGACCTGGGTGAGATCATCCGCGAGGTGGAGGAACTCGCCGTCTTCAACGATGAGGCCCACCACATCCACGACCCCCGGATGGCGTGGTTCCAATCGATTCAAGATATCCACCACAAGATGCTTCAAAAGGACCGGCGGCTGGCCCTGCAAATCGATGTGACCGCCACGCCGCGCCACGACAACGGCTCGATTTTTGTCCAGACCGTCTGCGATTATCCACTCGTCGAAGCCATTCACCAGAATGTCGTTAAGCACCCCGTGCTGCCCGACGCTCCCAGCCGAGCGAAGCTCTCCGAGAAGAAGAGCGCCCTCTTCACGGAAAAATATGCGGACTACCTCGCGCTTGGCGTCGAGGAGTGGCGCAAGAGCCAGGCCGAGCACCGCCAACTTGGCAAAAAAGCCGTTCTCTTCGTGATGGTGGACGACACCCGGAATTGCGACGATGTCGGGGAATACCTCGAAAAAATCTGCCCCGAGCTGCAAGGCGCAGTTCTAGTTAGTCGGCACTGAAAAACCCCTCACGCTGGGAGGGGGTATTGAGCACCCTGGCATTTTTTCTGGAATATGCGGAGTGCCCAAACAAGGCGCAAAAGAACCTGCCTCAT
>JBIPMC010000121.1:0-6049 GCA_044369345.1 Terrimicrobiaceae bacterium | reverse complement strand
CCACCCCCACGCCGGAGCGGATGCCAGCCCGAGGCCTTGGGTGGAAAGACCGGAGAGAGCTTGCGAACGGGAGGGACTGGAACCCATGGCCGGCCGGGCGCGGCTGGCCCGACAAAGGGACAGAAGAAGCGCACGGCGGGCGGGTCTCCACGGCGAAGGGAGCGGCTGGAGGCCTCGACGACGTGGCGAAGTGCAACGAGCCGCTGAGGGAAGGCCGGAAGACTAGCAACCGCCCCGCGAAACAACCCCGCGCGAGCGGACGGCGCGACACCTGCCACTGCGAGCCCAAGCGAGCCAGCAGGTGGCGTGACGGGAGCGGGCTTTGCATCCCAAAACTCCGTTTGCTGATTCCAATCGCCCCACCCCACGCCCCCAAAATCCCCCTTCCCGCTCCGGCAATCCCTTTGGCTGTAAGGAGAGGGTGTATTTTGTCTGTCACTTTGAATAATCGGACGGCTCGCGATACAAGCTGGTTCGACTTACACCCATGATCCGGCAGGCGCGGCTCGCTGCTAAGTTTTCTTCTTCAACGAGCCAGTCGACTGCCTCATGGCGTTCGACTGGCTTTAGAGCTTTTTTTCGAGCAGAGATTTAATGGCATCGTTTTCCATAGCTAAATCGGCATACATGCGTTTGAGCTTCGATAGCTCTGCTTCAAGCTCTTTGGTGCGTTTGAGTTCAGAAACACTCAAACCTCCATACTTGCTCTTCCAGTTGTAATAAGTTGGCTGGCTAATGCCATACTTGCGGCACACTTCAGAGACTTTCATCCCTGTGTCGGTTTCTTTGAGGATCGCCACTATTTGGCTCTCTGTGAATTGGCTCTTTTTCATCGTTTCGTTTGCTTTGTAGCAACCCGAAACTCTGGTTTCAATCTGTTCCGCTACAGGGGACTCTTACAGGTTTAATTGACGATTTCTGTTCTCAGAAATGGATCGCGTGGCCTTCTGCGGCGAGGGTGGCTTCGTGAATCACTTCCGACATCGTTGGGTGGGCGTGGATGGTCGCGTGGATGTCATCGATAGTGAGTTCTTGATCGAGGGCGAGTCCCATTTCAGCGATGAGTTCAGTGGCATTGTCACCGATGATGTGGGCGCCGAGAAGTTCACCGTGTTTTTTGCCGTAAAGCAGTTTGGTGAAGCCATCGGTCTCCGCCGCGGCGACGGCTTTGCCGATCGCGACGAAGGGGATTTTCCCGACGACGTATTCGATGCCCGCCTCTTTGAGCGCGCGTTCCGTTTTTCCGACGGAAGCCACTTGCGGATGGCAGTAGGTGCAACCCGGGAAATTGGTGACCTTGCGTGGTTTGTAGCCTTCGACAAACAGGCCGTCGACGCATTGGAAAGCCTCGAAAGACGCGACGTGTGCGAGCCATGGCGGGCCATTGATGTCGCCGATCGCGTAGACGTTCGGGAGATTGGTTTCGTAGCGATCGCCGATTTTGATGTAACCGCGATCCGTGAGTTCGGGTTGAGTGCCGCCGGGAAGCACCGGTTGGATCCCGATGGCGACGAGGCAGACCTCCGCGGAGAGCGTACCGGTTTCTTTCGGGCCTTCGACGCTGATTTCCACGCGATCTCCGAGATCCTTGGTGGCGGTGACTTTGGTGTTGGTGAGGCAGCGGATGCCTTGTTTGGTGAGGGATTTTTCGAGTGCTTCGCCGACTTCCGTGTCCTCGACGGGAAGAATGTTCGGCAGCATTTCGATGATCGTGACCTTGGTGCCGAAAGCATTGTAGATATAGGCGAACTCCACGCCGATCGCGCCGGCGCCGATGATGATCATTTCCTTGGGTTGGTCGGCGAGAACCATGGCTTCTTTGGAGCCGATCACCGATTTGCCATTGAATGGCAGCGGTGGTAGCGGGCGGGAAACACAACCCGTCGCGATGATCGTGTTCCTGGTTTCGAGAACCTGGGTCGAGCCATCGGCTGCCTTGACTCCGACTTTGCCCGGGCCTTCGATCGAACCGTAACCGCGGATGTAGTCGACCTTGTTTTTCTTGAAGAGGAACTCGATGCCGCCGGCGAGCTTGTCGGAAACCTTGCGAGAGCGGCCGATCACTGCTGACCAGTCGTAGGACAGGCCCTCGATTTTGAGGCCCATTTCGCCGGCTTTGTGGGTGAGTGTTTGGTAGAGCTCGGCATTTTTCAGGAGGGCTTTGGTTGGGATGCAACCCCAGTTGAGGCAGGTTCCTCCGGCGCGGTCCGCCTCGACGCAGGCAACTTTTTTTCCATGTTGTGCCGCACGGATTGCAGCGACATATCCGGCAGGGCCGCCACCAATGACAATGAGATCGTAAGCCATAATGTTTCTATAAAGAGTCGCGGGGAGATTGATAGCGCCCGGCGTGATTGTCAAAGAGTGAAACAGGAGTAATCAAAAGAAAATGCGAACCGCGAATGAACGCGAATGGACGCGAATAAGATTATCTCTTGCATTTATAAGGGTTAAAAAACTTCTGTTACAGAATACGATTTCGAGAATGGTAAATATTCTTCAAAATTAGCGTCCATTCGCGTTCATTCGCGGTTAAAATTCTAATCAGATTTCTCAAATCACGCTTTCCAGCCAAGCGAGCATTTTTTTTCGGTAAGCCCCGTTATCCCGTGAAAGTGAATCGCCGTGCCGGCCTTCTTTGACATCAAAGAAGGTTTTGGGCTCGTTCGCCAGATCGAACAATTGCTTGCCTTGGGCAAACGGCACCACCTGATCTTTTTCGCCATGAATGACCAGCAAAGGCGTGCCGGTGATTTTTGAGATCAAATCCTTGGGGGAAAATTCGTCGGAAATCAGTTCTGCTCCGAGATCGCCTGCGGCCAGTCTCGCCATGGTCTGGTAAGAGGAGAACGCGCTATCAATGACGATCGCCTTCAATCCCACAGGGCGGATTTCCGCAAGTGCGGCCACGGATTTCGCGCCACCCAGGCTGTGGCCATAAGAAACGATTTTACCCTGCCGCACGTCCTTTCGCTGGGAGACGTATTGAAACGCGGCCTTCACGTCCTGCACCATGCCATCGCGATTCAGCACGCCGCCGGATTTTCCGAAGCCGCGATAATCATACATGAACACCTGGTAGCCGGCCTCGGCCATCCACATGACAAATCCCAGATGATAACCCAGTGATCCCGCATTGCCGTGGGAGAAAACCACGGTTCCTTTTGTCTTGTTGCCTTTTGCTTTCACGAACCAGCCGTGAAGTTTCGTGCCGTCCGCGGATTTGAAATCCACATCCTCATAAGCCAATCCCCATTTTTCAGGCGTTGCGGGTTGGTCATGGGTCGGGAAATAGAAAAGTTTGTTTGTATCGCCGTCGCCGATCAACTCACGCTTCAGTTTTGAGAGATCGCCGGTTTCATCCTGGAGCAGGCGCCGTACATCATCCAGTTTGATAGATTTTTGCTCAGTGGCCGTCTGCGCCTCCAGGCACAACGCGCTCAACAACCAACCTACGTATAACAACCCTTTCATTCCGAAAGACCCATAACCCATGATGAGGATTTGTCCAGACGGCAAGAGCCGGAGGATTGGCCCGGATTCTTCCGGAGACCAACCGGCGGACTTCCCGGTTTTGGCGTTGAGGACATGCCGAATGGAGAGATCCGGTCTTCAGAAAACAGGATGTTGCGGGTTGCATGGCGGTTCTCCGTGAGTAAGATACTTTGCTGGAAGCACGGAATTAAGTTCCATTTCATTCACTCGCATGATCGGCCTCGCTCTCAAAATGCTTTTTGGTGACAACGCCAAATACCTGATGCTCGTCGCGGGCTTGTTTTTCGCTACGTTCCTGATTGTGCAGCAGGCATCGGTTTTCTGCGGCCTCATGCGTTGGACGACCTCGACCTTGAAAAACGTCGCCGCCCCGATCTACGTGGTCGAGGAGCGAGTCGAGCAAGTGAATGAAACCAACCCGATGCGCGATACCGATGTCGCGCGCGTGCGCTCGGTCGCAGCGGTGCGTTGGGCGATGCCGCTTTTTTCCGGTTTGCAGCGCGTCCGGCTCGCTGACGGCAGTTTCAAGACCATCCAACTCCTAGGCATCGATTCCGCCTCTCTCGCGGGTGCGCCTGGGCGCATGGTTGAGGGGAATCTTGAAGACCTGCGCCTGCCCAACACGGTCGTCATTGACGAGCTCGCCACCACACGGTTGTCCTCGGACCCGAGCGATCCTTCGAAAAAAGTCAAAATCGGCGATCAATTTGAAATCAACGACGTTGAGGCCCGCGTCGTCGGGATCTGTGAGGCCCTGCGTTCTTTCACAGGCGGCCCGTATATCTGGACCACCTATGAGCGCGCCCTGCTCTACACACCGGGCGCGCGCAAAATGCTGACCGCCGTCATCGCCGCGCCCGTTGAGGGCATGACCGCCAACCAAGCCGCCGCCGAAATCGAGAAAGCCACCGGTCTTCGCGCATTTGTCAACCAGGGCTTCGGCCCGAATCCGCGCGACCGTATGACCCCCAAGGGCGAACATTACGGCGATTTCAACACTTCCACCATCTGGTGGTATGTCAAAAACACGGGGATACCCATTTCCTTCGGCACGACGGTTGTGATCGGATTTATCGTCGGGGTCGCCATTTCCTGTCAGACCTTTTACGCCTTCGTGTTGGATAATTTGAAGCATCTTGGGGCGCTGAAAGCCATGGGCATGTCGAATTTCCGACTGAGTATGATGCTCATTTTCCAAGCATTTACCGTGGGACTCATCGGCTTCGGGCTGGGTCTTCTCGCAACTTCCGGCTTCGCTTTGGGAGCCATCAACAACGGACAGCCGCCGTTTTACATGCAGTGGCAGATTCCCATCGGGGCCTTTGTCGCGATCCAAGTCATTTGCATGCTCGCCGCTCTCATGGGCATCATCCGTCTGAGTCTTTACGAACCCGCCATGGTCTTCCGTGCCTGATCCTCATCCATCATCCCACATCGTCGTTGATGTCCGCGCGCTTGAAAAAAGTTTCGGCGAGGGGCCGAACCGCATCCATGTGCTCAAACAGGTTAGCCTCCAAGCCTACACGGGAGAAATCATGATGCTTGTCGGGCCATCTGGCTGTGGGAAAACCACTTTGCTCAGCGCCATCGCCGGAACCTTGAAAGTTGAAAGCGGCACGATAAATGTTTTCGGCAGTCCGCTCGAAAAAATGTCCAGCGGCGCGCTCACCGGCTTCCGCTCCAAGCACATCGGTTTCATCTTCCAGCAATTCAATTTGATACCGACGCTTTCCGTCGCCGAAAATGTCGGCGTGCCTCTGTTGATCCAGGGATATTCCAGCCGCGTGGCCATCAAGCGCGCGCGTGAAATTCTTGAGAAAGTCGGTCTGGGTGATCGTTGGAAAGAGCGCCCCAACAAACTCTCCGGCGGCCAACAACAACGCGTTGCCATCGCCCGCGCACTGGTCCATGAGCCGCCACTTGTCATCTGTGACGAGCCCACCGCTGCACTGGATGCGCGCAACGGCGAGATCGTGCTCGATCTTTTCCGCGAAGTCGCGCGCTCGGCGAACCGCGCCGTGATCATCGTCACACATGACAACCGTATCCTTTCCTACGCAGACCGCATTGCCCGCATGGACGATGGCGAGATTGTTGAAGTCATTGAACAAAATGATCAGCGTGCCCAACATTTCATTCATGAGCACGCGCACTGACCCAAAGACCTGAAAACCTTATGTCCATCTTTTCCCTCATCCTCCGCTATGGTTCCATCGCTGCCGCGATATTCGGCGTCGTAGCCATCATCTTCGTACACCAGACCCAGGCGGAGAAGCAGATGCCCGCGCCGGGAAATCCTCCCATCATGCCTCCGCAGAAGCCCTTTGTTGAGTCGGTTGCGGCCACGGGCATTCTTGAATCCTTGAGCGAAAATGTCGCCATCGGTGTCCCGATTCCCGGCCTGGTTGCCGAGGTGCCGGTCAAGGTGAACGACAAGGTCAAAAAAAACCAGGTTCTTCTCAAGCTGGACGATCGGGATCTGCGTGCCGAGGAGCTCTCCGTTCAAGCCCAACAAGAAATTTCCAAGGCCCAGATCAAGGTCAGCGAAGCGCAA
>JBIPMC010000120.1:0-6064 GCA_044369345.1 Terrimicrobiaceae bacterium | reverse complement strand
ATTCTGGGGCTCATGCTCACGATGTTCATCGGAGAAAAACGCTACGGCGCGAGGAGCTGGCTCGATCTCGGCCCGATGAGTTTTCAGCCATCGCAGCTCGCCATCATCGCGGGAATCATGACCCTCGCGCTTTTCCTCTCGAACACACGGACGATGCCGGCATTTCTACGAATCCTCTGCTGCGGGGCGATCGTCGGCGCACCGTGGGTGATGATTCTCATCCAGCCCGACCTCGGCTCGTGCATCGTCTGGATACCGGTTTTCATGGCGATGCTTTTTGTCGGCCGCATCCCGAAGCGCTGGCTGATTTTGATGCTCGTCGTGGGTATGATTTTTGTCCCGCTGGTCGTTCACTTCGGCCTCAAACCCTACCAATACGCGCGCATCACCACTTTCCTTGATCCCGACGCCGACCCGCTTGGTGATGGTTGGAATATCACGCAATCGCTCATCGCTATTGGCTCGGGCGGCTGGGTGGGAAAGGGCTACAAAGCCCCCGATTCCCAAAACGCCCTTGGCTTCCTGCCGCACACCATTGTCCACAACGACTTCGTTTTCTCCGTGATGGGCGAACAACATGGCTTTATCGGCGGGCTGATTCTGATTTGCGCATTTACAATTTTGTTCCTGCTGATGCTCGGCATCGCGATGCAGGCGGAGGATGATCTCGGACGGCTTCTCGCCACCGGCTTGACGATGCTGCTTTTCACCCACACTTTTATGAATCTCGGGATGACGATTTCGCTCACGCCCATCACGGGCTTGCCGCTCCCGCTTGTTAGCTACGGCGGTTCTTTTGTGATGATCACGATGCTGAGTTTCGCACTGCTTCAGAGCATCTGGATCTACCGCCGCACCCTGCGTTGAGGCCGAAGGGAAGGGATTGCCCGCCGCGTGGCGCTGGACTACGCTCGCGGCCGAAATGAATAAAATCCTGGTCACCGGCGGCGCGGGCTACATCGGCAGCATCTGCGTCGAGGAACTTCTCAATCGCGGCTTCGAGGTCGCAGTGTTTGACAATCTCAGCGAGGGCCACGCCAAGGCCATCGACCCGCGCGCGGATTTCTACCAAGGCGATCTCGCTGACCGCTCAGTCCTCCAGCATGCCTTCCAACAGGCGAAACCCGAAGCCGTCATGCACTTCGCCGCAAACGCACTCGTCGGCGAGTCGATGACCAATCCCTCGAAATACTTTCGCAACAATGTCGCCTCCGGCATCAACCTCCTCGACATGGCTGTCGAAGCCGGGGTCAAAAAATTCGTCTTCTCCTCGACCTGTGCGACCTTCGGCATTCCCGACCGCATGCCGCTGGACGAAACCCTCCCCCAGCGCCCGATCAACCCCTACGGCGACTCCAAGCTCATGTTTGAGTCTGTGCTCCGCTGGTATGAAAAAATCCACGGCCTCTCGTTTATCGCCCTTCGCTACTTCAACGCCGCCGGCGCATCCCAAAAATTCGGTGAGGATCATCGGATCGAGACTCACTTGATCCCGAACATCCTCAAAGTCGCCCTCGGCCAAAAAGACCATGTTGAAATCTACGGCACTGACTACGAGACGCCCGATGGCACCTGCATCCGCGACTACATCCACATCCTCGACCTCGCGCAGGCCCATATCCTCGCGCTCAGCTCGCCCAAGAGCGATTTCTACAACCTTGGCACCGGCGGCGGCACCTCCGTTCGCGAAGTCATCGAGACATGCAAAAAAGTCACCGGCTGCGACATCAAAGCCATCGAGAAACCCCGCCGCGCTGGCGACCCTCCCCGCCTCATCGCCGCCTCCGAGAAAATTCGCGCCGAACTGAGCTGGCAGCCCCAATTCCAAAACATCCTCCCCATCGTCGAAAGCGCCTGGGCCTGGCATGTGAAAAACCCCAATGGCTACGGCGACTAGGCAAAACCTCACTGCCGCCCGAAGCGGAGGAATCTCACGAATGGCAGAAACAGGATTCCAGAAAGCGCCACGACTGCCTGCGCGCTGAATCCACCGAGCGAAACCAGCGTCGCAGTGCCGACTGGGATTCCATAAAACTCGCCGAGCAGCACGGCAAACAACGCCTCGCGCAAGCCCAACCCGTAAAGGGTCACAGGAATCATGGTGAGAGTGTCCACCACGGGCATGATGCCAAAAATAATCCCTGCCCCGATACCGCTGCTGAAGGCTTGCGCACTGGATGCATACCCGAGGAAGTGGGCTGCGAGCGAAAGCGCCGAGAGGCCGACACCGGTGAGCATGGCCTGCGGTCTTTTGATCATGCGGTTGAAAATCTCGACCGTTTGCAGGAGCTGACGGCTGATTTTTTTTGCCCTCATCTCGATGCGACTCTGAATTGCGGGAATCGTTGTCGCCCACCAAAGCCCCAGCAACAGAACCGCTCCGGCGATCATGCAAACCGCCGCCAGCACGATCCCGCGCCCAAGCCGTCCTTCCAAAAACAGCCCGTGGTTTTCGGCAAGCGTCCATCCAAGCATCAGGATCAAAGCCGCCAGCCCACACAAACGGTCCGCGAGCACCGACAGCGCGGCAGCGAGTTTTTTATCCGGGAAACGCTCGATCACATAGAGCGTGCGCATCGCATCACCGCCAGCCGAGCCGGGCAGGCCGAGCGAGTAGAACAAACCGATGGCGGAAAACGCCACCGCCTCGCGCCATTTCAGCGGCGTGCCGAAGGCCCGGAGCACCACCCACCAGCGCGTGGCGCAAAAAAGCTCGCTCGCCGCCGCCGCTGCTGCCGCGCCAGCCATCCAGAGCCAATCGGCCTCGGCAACCACACGGGTCGCGTTCGCACGCAGCTCGGCATCGCCGAAAAGCCTCGCGAGAATGTAAATTGTCACACCGGCCTGCAAGGCCGGCAGCAGGTATTTTTTCATCCGCAAGCCGCGCTTCTACCACGCCCGCCTTGCCCCCGCACCGCCGAAACCCATAAAAAGACCTCCATGCAAATCCTCGCCGCCGTCCTCTTTCTGTCATTGCCTGCCATGCTCATCGCCAGCCTTCCGCCCTCCGCCTACGAGAGCCTTCAAGGCAAAGCGCCCGAGCATTTGGAAATCCAAGTCCTCCTCGCCGAGATCAACCCCTCCGAGGAGGCCGGCATTTTTGCAGTCCGCGCTGAAGGCCGCGTGGAGAAGGTGCATCGCAGCCAGTCCGGCACGAAAGAAGGCGACATCATTGTGATCATTTACCGCGTGAAGGAATCGCCGACCGGCCAACCCGCGCGGGGCGAAATTCCCTTTCTCGCCGAGGGGGAGCAGCGTGTGGCTTATCTCGAAACCTCCGGCAAGCCGCTTGAGTTCAGGCCTGCCGCCGCCGCGATGAGTTTCGATAATTTCTGAGCGCCGTTCAGCGCCCTGGCATCGCCTCCAGCACCACGCCCTTCAGATACTCCGTCTCAGATTGGCCCATCACCACCGGGTGATCCAATGGCTGGCCGATCCGCCGGATCAAACGCATGTTCCGGCGGGCGTCATTCAAGCCTTCTGCAATCGAATCCTCAAACTCATGCGCGCGGACATGGTGCGAACAGGAGAAGCTCACCAGCACGCCATTTTTCGAAAGAAGCTTCGCCGCCCTCGCGTGCAAGTCGCGGTAGCCGCGCAAGGCCTCGGTGATCCTCCCGCGTGCTTTTGTGAAGGATGGGGGATCCAAAATAATCAGGTCGTATTCGGGACGGTCCGGCCGTTTCAGAAAATCAAACACATCGTCCTGGCGTGCCTCCACGGCGACGCCGTTGCGCTGAACATTCGCTCGAAGCGCGGCGATGCTTTCGGTTCCTGATTCGACGGCGGTGACCGATGCCGCGCCGGCTTTGGCGCAAGCGAGAGCAAATCCTCCCTGATTTGAAAAACAATCCAGCACCGAGCGCCCCGCCGCCATTGCGGCCACGATGCCGTAGGATTCCAACTGATCGAGATAGAAGCCTGTCTTGTGACCGCCCAGCGGATCGACGAGGAACTTCACACCCGCCGTCTCAACCTCGATGCCGCCGGGATTTTCTCCGACGAGAACGCCCGTCCTCATTTCCAAAACCTCGGAGGCCCGCACCGGCGCGTCGTTGCGCTCGATCACGCAAGCCGCCCCAGTGGTTTCCGCCAAGACCTGCGCGAGGATTTGGCGGTGGCGATCCATCGCGGCCGTGTTTGTCTGCAGCACAGTTACGGGCCCGTAGCGGTCGGCAATCACTCCAGGCAACCCGTCACTCTCGCTCCAGACCAAACGGCACAAATCCATCCGGCATCCTGCGTGGCGGCGATACTCCACCGCCTGCGAAATCCGCCTCCGAAAAAAATCCTCGTCCAAGTCCTGACGCCGCCGCGAGAACCTCCGGACGACAATTTGCGAACGCGAATTATAAATCCCGACACCGAGGAGTTGGTCGCGCCCGTCCTTGATCGAGACGACATCGCCATCCCCAGGCGAGCCGAAGGTTTTCAAAACCTCGCTGGAATAAACCCAGTCGTGACCATGCAAAATGCGCGAGCGCGGACGAACAACAATTCCAGCCATAGGTGTCAGCTTTTATCGGAAGGAAGAAACTCCCACGAGGAAAAGGTCGCGGCTTGTCCCGCGTAGGCACCTGTCTTATCCAGCACATTCCACACCGTCGCTTGCTTGATGTGAAATCTTCGGCCGTTCCGGGAAATTCGGATGCCCGAGTAGTCGTCGATAAATCCACTCTCCCGCACACGCCTCAAAAACGCGGCCCGCTCATCGCGATGCATCGGCTCGGCCGTGTGGCGCGAGGGGGTTTGGATGAGTGCGTCCCAATCCATTTCCCAAAGGTGGAGCGCGGTGAGATTCGCGTAGTTGAGCAACTGGTCCGCTTCCGCGCCGCCCGAGACCACCACGAACGGAGCCTCGAAAAGCGACCTCGCATCGCGCTCGGTATCGCCGCTTGGCTCGATCAAATTCCGCCCCGTCCATCGATGAAAACTCGCCATCAGCGCGGTGCCGCGCTCCACGAGCCATTCCTGTTTTTCCATCCAAAGATTCACGCGGCGACAACTACCCGCTTGTCTCGCCGCCGTCGATCCGTTCAGATGCGCGCGATGAAAACCAAACTTCGTGATGTCCCCGGCGGCCCGCCCGCCCTCGGTCCCTACTCGCTCGGCGTTGTTGCCGAAGGAAAATTCGTCTTCGTCTCCGGCCAGACGCCTTGGGACCCTGCCACCGGCAAAATCGAGCGCGGCTCCATCGCGCGCCAGACCGAGTTGGTTCTCGAAAATGTGAAGAAGATCCTCGCTGCGGCCGGCGCCGATTTCCAGAATGTCGTCAGCTCCCGCGTCTATCTCTCCGAGCTGACCACCGAGAATTTCAAGGAGATGAACGAGGTCTATATCCGCTACTTCGGCGACTCCGCTCCCTCCCGCGCGACGATTGGCACCCAACTCCTCGGCTTCGATGTCGAGATCGAGTGCGTCGCCTGTTTGTAGCCGCACAGGAAGTCACAAAATCTCCCGCCGAGGCGCTGGAGTAAAAGGCATGGGCCCTATTTCAAAAAGCCCCCATCGAACCCATGCGTGCTCTTGATCGTGTCCTCACTCCGGAAATCCTCGATTCGCTGGATCCCCGCGATCCGCGCGCCATCCGGAGCCGGCGCGATCTGGTTTTTATCGATGCGTTCATGGGGAATTCGCGTTGGATCACGGAATCCGTGGCGCTCAATTCTTCGGCAAGAGACGGCGTTGTCGAACTCGGCGCGGGCGCGGGTCGTCTTTGTGAGCGTCTCCACCAGGCTTTGCCAGATTGCGAGATCACCGGACTGGATTTGATTCCAAGGCCGCAAAATCTTTCCGACAGGATTCACTGGGTGGCGGGTGATTTCTTGAAAACCCTCGAGACCGTGCGCGGCGAGGTATGCGTGGGAAGCTTGGTGCTGCACCATTTCTCGGACGATGTGCTCCGCGAGTTGGGGCAACGCTTGGCCCGCTTTTCCTTCCTCGTTTTTGCCGAACCTCTTCGCTCACCCGCCCCGCTGGCCGCATCCGCGCTGGTTTCTCCACTGGTCGGGGAAGTGACGCGACACGACATGCCAGCCAGCATCCGCGCGGGATTTTTGCCGGG
>JBIPMC010000376.1:0-6077 GCA_044369345.1 Terrimicrobiaceae bacterium | reverse complement strand
CGTCAGGCTCAGATTGTGAGGCTTTTTCTTTTCCCCATAATCGGGGACTCTGTTTATATAGTCGCGCATTGTACCCTCCTATTTATATATTTCTATACTATACGCATTGGCAAATTAAATCCATTATCAGGAGCAATTGGCAACAGGTAAATCAAAAAAATATTTTGATTCTGTATTAAAGAGATATAAAAATCAAAATATTTTTTGATATAATCTATGTGTTGATATTCTTATAACAACGGAAATGGAACCAACACAGCTAACAATGGAGCAAGAATTTAAACTTGCGATAATTAAACGTAATGTCAATATATTGACACTGGAGGAAGCTAGAGAATATATAATTCAATTAGTACGGCAAGATATGATTAAAGATGATTTGATTAAAAATTGGATGAGGATGAAATGAGTAAATTGATTGCTTTTGAAGGCATTGACCGCAGTGGCAAAACAACCCAAATTAGAAAACTTTGCGACCATTTCACGGCGTTAAAGTTAAAGTTTTACATCACAAGAGAACCCTGTGATTATGACGTTCGGTTTGAATTAAAGAATGGGCTTTTGACACCGGAGCAGCAGCTTAAATTAATCCTGAAGGATAGGATTAAACACAATCCCACGATTAGATATTTGTTAGAAGATTCTGATTTGGTATTGTGCGATCGATACACGGATTCAACTCTTGCTTATCAGGGGTATGGGCACGGGCTTAATTTAGATAATTTAAGGAAGCTAAATCACGAGGCGACGGGGGGAATTGATCCCGATATGGTGATTTTGTTCGATTGTCCTGTTGAGGTGGCGGTGCGCCGCGATCTCGACAAACCTCTGGACAAGGTTGAAAGAGACTTACTTTTTTTAGATCGGGTTCGGTTTGGATATCTTGAATTGGCGAGGGAGAATAACTGGATTGTGATTAACGCAACGCAAACAACTACCCGAATAACTCAGGAAATATCTGGCATTCTGATGGGGATTATTCCTGTCCCTGTGATTAGATAAACAGCAAAAAACCAGGGGTTTATATTCCCTGGTTAGTTTTAAGTTGAATTAGAGGTCTTTTAATTCCATTCCTCTAACTCTAATTCTTCCCCTACAAAATCAGGGAATTGGGTATAAAACCTTGTCAAAGCCTCTAGTTCATTTAGGGCTTCGAGGTAATACCCTTGTCTGTTTGCCTTGTTGGGCGCAGTTTTGACCCGTGTAATGCGATAAATCATAATATCCTCCTGTTTAGTTGATAAAAATTTGCTTGTTGATTAGCAAAACGTTTTGAGCCGTCAACACAGGGGATTCATCCTTTTTAAACACAAATGAGTTGTATTTGTAGGGGTTGTAAGTAACAGCTTGATCACAGTTTTTCACTGTGTCAGTCAATGTTCCTACAACGCAAGCGTGGACGTTTTTACGCTGCTCTCGGATCACCCGTTGCCGTCCGGCTTCAGAAACTTTGAATGTAGCATTTATTAATTTAACTTCTGTTTCGTGGGCTATTACCCGCCCCTTATTTTCACCTTCAAGGGCGACTACCGAAAAACATCTCTTATGGAGATTGAAATAGACTTTAACTTTCATGGTATACTCCTAATTGACCTAAAATGATTGACTTGAGAGCAAGTAGGGCAGCCACCTTACTTGCTTAACTTTTAACCTTCTGCACTTATAACTGTACCCCACTTATCCCAAAAGGTCAACCCCCTCCCCCGACTTTTTTGTAAAGAATTATATCGCCACGGGTGATCGCCTCCAGAAATTCTGTCCATGCGGGTTCCGCCGACTCCTGCCTCCAATACCGATAACCCATGCCAACAACTAGGGCTTTCAACTTCTCCCTATCTTCTGGCTTGAGTCTAGCCTTAATCTCTTGTCTGTTTTCGTGGGGTCTCATAAAAAAAATATCCTATATAACTATTCCCCAGTTTATAACAGATTATGGAATTTATTCGTCATCTGGGAGCAATACTGGTAAAGATGGTCGGTGGATCACGCTCCCAGCATAATTATTGTAAATAGTCTCAATTCTATTCCCTGCGAGTTCTGCCATTTCAGCAGGGCTTTTCCCTTGTGATAACCCGTGAGAAATTAGAGTATGGCGGCAGTTTCCGGGCTTGCGATATTCCACGCCAACCTTAGCTAAAACCTGTTTCCAAGCCCGATTCCTGAAGTTGTGGGAATCAATTGGCAATCCAGTCAAGGAGACAAAAACCGGAGCCTCCGGGTCGGGGTCAATCGGACGGATTGCTTTGAGAATATTTTGAAGGCGTGAGGGTAGGGGGATTAAGCGATCACGATTAGTTTTAGTCGATTTCCGCTCACCGGATACCGTTAATTTACAGGCTATTAGAACCTCTCCACAATCTTCTGAGAAATGTTTCCACTGGAGCCCGTTTGCTTCACCCGGGCGGCAACCTGTACCCAGTAAAAACTCAACGTAGGGGAGGTAATGGGAATAATATTGATCCGTTGCAAACCCTTCTAAAATCCGTTTTATTTCCTCAATTGAAAATGGCTTCAACCGTCGTTTTGGCGGAACCTTGACCGATACTTCAGTCCAGGGATTATTCTCAACTAATTGACGCTTAATCCCCCACTCGTAAACAGCATTTAAGAATACAATTCTTTCCCTAACTGTGGCGGGTTCGTTGTGTTGTAGCAGCCAATCACGAAAGCCAAAAGCGGATTTTTCAGTCAGGCTATCATTACCAAAATATTGTTTAATCCTGGGCAAGAAATGATTGTATTTATAAAGCGTTTCTGATTCAATTTGTTGCTGTTTGAAAATTAAATATTGCTCAATTAGCCCGACAACTGAAACCGTGACGGGTTTCAATTCTATTTCTGATTGCGGTTTGTATTTAATCAAGGAGCTATCGAAGTTTCCCGTGGCGCAGTCACCCTGAATCTGTAGCGCGAGTCTTTGAGCCACCATCTGATTTAGGGGGTTATCCTCCAATCCTAAGCTCAAAAAATATCTTTTGCCCTGGTGACTCCAAACCAGCCGGAGCCACCCCACCCCCGCCGAACTGATGGTAGTTTTGACCTGTACGCTTCCCTTGGGTGCTTTCTTCTGAGTCACAATTGATGATCAATAATCAGGCTAATCTTGTCTAATTTTGTCTAATCTTGTCTAATAGAAGATTATCAACCATCAGACGGGAAAAAGCCAGACCCTTTATAGAATCTGGCTTTTGCGTCTATCGGAGCGACAGGATTTGAACCTGCGACCCCTACCACCCCAAGGTATATTCAATGTAGTTAAACCCTTTCACTGTGGAGTTTTTGAGTGTTTAGGAAGTTGAGATCCCAATTGTTGATCAATTAATCCCAATTTTTCAAGACTTCAGGGCAATCATCCCAACAGTTCCCCCAATCAGGTAACTCTTGATAGGTTTTATCTAGCTTAACCAAGACGGTTTGACCATTATCGGTGTAGTAGCCATAGCGGTCATTTTTCATATCAAATAAGACTCCGACCTGTTTACTGTTGCCAGTACCTATGACTTCCCAATCAACAACGTCAATACCAAAACCCAAAGCGTCAAATTCATCAACGCGATTTAATACCAATTCAATAGCTTCGGGTTCAAAATTATCGGTTTGAGATACCAAGTCTTTCAATGTTAGTGCGTTCATGTTTTTTGTCCCAATGGTTTTAACTTCTTAATCAAAAGCCCCTGATTCCCAATATTGTTTCGCAGCTTCCCACTGTTCGGCGGTTGCCGCGATGTGAACCTGATGCCCAATATCTGCGAGCTTGCCTTTGTGATGATTGACGAGAACCCCATTCAAAGACACTCCCTCAACTTGTTTTAAGCCTAAGCTATTGATCAGGGCATCCATAGTTTCTAGGGTTTTTAACCCGAATCCGTGGGGGTCGTAGGATGTTCGGTTTTCTCCGGTACCGTCCGCCTTCCAGTAACGGGCGTGTAAAAGTTTTTGAGTCATAATAACCATCCAAACACTGACTTTCTGACTTGTAAGCGATGATTATTCCATTCTGAGGGCAATCCTTTGTAAATGCTTTGATAACGCTCTAAGGCTATCTCTGCGATTTCATATATCGCAGAAATAATTTTTGGATTGCCTCGCTTGTTTTCGGGGACGGTTTCTAATATCGCGCCCCCTAAAATAAATTTATCATCCGAATCATTTAGCAATCCCATTTCCAGAGCTAACCAAGTAGCTTTAGGATTAGGCATAATTTTAATCAAATCAACCAATTTTTTATTCATTTTTCCTACCTTTATATCGTTAACTTTTGCGCGGATTTAAGGCATCGCACCCAGCCCATAAATTATCCATTGAAGCGTCTGTTTTGACTCTGTTGATTGCAACAGGCGACGATCCCTGCTTTGTCAATCCTCAATAATCTGAGGATTGATTTTTTATCTTTCAGAATTTGTTTAAATTCCGACTGATCGGAATCGCTATACCAAGGTTGGCATTCGTTAACCAAGGCAGCCAATTCCCTCAAAACCTTGGTCATATTTTCCCAAGATATTTTTTCGCAAAAATCGCGGTTTTCGATCCAGAACTTGGCTGAAACTGCAATGCCTACCGCTTTCTTGATTTTGATTTCGCCACCTCCAGGTTCGCCACCCAGAGAAGAATAATATTCAGCAAAATCACGGCGGAGTTTATCCGCCCACTGAATTTGCTTTTCCGACCCCACAAGGGGAGGAAAAAACCAGTCAATTTTTTGTGGCATATCCCAAATAGTTAACTGCTTTGGAGTCTCCACAACCGCCACCGCTTTCAGGGCTTCTAACCGCCCCTCAAGAATAGTCAATTCAAAAGCCCACTTCCGAATTAGGCTTCGGACGCGGGGGAATTTTGCAATCAAATTATTTAATTGATTGATTCTTTTGGAAATTTCTTTAGCGGTGGAGATTGTGGAGTTTTTCATATTCAGCCCGATTTGGCGGCGACCCTGTAAATTTGTTATTCTTAAATCATATATAAAATTTAAAAATATGTCAAGGGGTAAATGGAAAAAAGCCGAGAAACGCCAAAAGGCTATTCTGGTAATGCTTTCAGAAGTCGAGAGGGAAAGGCTAGAGGCGATCGCATCCTCAAGAAATCTATCCCTCTCGGAATTGGTCAGATATTGGATCAACAATAATGGGTGATCATCCCATCTTGAGTATCAAATTAGTCAAGAAGCAAGACAATTGTTAACTGTTGATCCAATATCGAATAGTATCAAGTCAGTCAAGAACCAATACAATCATTAACTTGTATAGTCCGAACTTTGGGGTAATTCGTTTGCTGCGAGGTATCAAGTCAGTCAAGAACCAATACAATCATTAACACAGCCCACGAATTAGCAGAAAAATTGGGGGGATTGTCGTATCAAGTCAGTCAAGAACCAATACAATCATTAACCTCCAAAACTTCCCCCCTAACCTTCTCAATTTCAGTTTGTATCAAGTCAGTCAAGAACCAATACAATCATTAACTTTTAGGCTCGGATTCTAATAGCTTGTATTTTCCATTGTATCAAGTCAGTCAAGAACCAATACAATCATTAACTCTGGGTAGAAGAACGGCAGAAATTAATAGATGAAGGTATCAAGTCAGTCAAGAACCAATACAATCATTAACTTGACTGGAAAGATTATCAAGATTGGGGAAGTTTGTATCAAGTCAGTCAAGAACCAATACAATCATTAACTCAATATCCCCAATTCAAATTTACCCCTGTTGACCGTATCAAGTCAGTCAAGAACCAATACAATCATTAACTCTAGGCACGTTATCTGATAAGACTACCTGACACAAGTATCAAGTCAGTCAAGAACCAATACAATCATTAACTGGTAGTGCAGCGTTCAATCCATCAGAAGCGTCTAGTATCAAGTCAGTCAAGAACCAATACAATCATTAACTATAACTTCAGCAGTAACGGGTGAAATATCAATATTGTATCAAGTCAGTCAAGAACCAATACAATCATTAACCGTTGTTCGGCTTTGTCCAGTTCCATAATTTCGCCGTATCAAGTCAGTCAAGAACCAATACAATCATTAACCTCACCTATTAACCAGAATAACAGATACTACCTGGCAATGTATCAA
>JBIPMC010000119.1:0-6108 GCA_044369345.1 Terrimicrobiaceae bacterium | reverse complement strand
GCTTTTGCCATCGGGCTGCTCGAGACGATAGACAACCTCGTATTTGCTGCCTTCATAGAGCGTCGCGGTGGAAACCTCAACACGGCCGGGAGCAGTCTCGACAGCGGATTTGTAGTCGATCTCAGGCAACTCGCCGGGGGTGAATTTCGAAGAATAGGTCTGGATGATGAGAGCCGTGAAGAGGCTGATGGTTTCGGTTTGCTCGGGCTGGGTGAATTGCCGCCAGCCCGGGCCGACCGCGCGTCGGGTCATCGCGTCGAAGCTGATGGTTTTCAGAAGAATCAGGCGCACTCCAGAGGCGAGGGCGGCGCTGTCCGGGGATTTCCTCGCCACTTCCACAACCTCGCTGACGGATTTTTTGAGAAAATTCTCGGCATCAGCCTTCGAAGCGAGAGCATCGCCCAACGCCAGGGCGGCAAGAGCGGGAAGAATGAGGAGCGTTTTCACGGGCGTCTATTCGGGCTTTTGATCCTTCTTTTCAGCGTCCTTGTCAACTGCCCCGAAGGCCATTTTACCGATGAGGGATTCAAGATCCACGGCGGACTCCGTCATGGTAATACGCGCGCCGGGTTCGAGATAGATCTCATCGGCACCAGGTGAGAGGGAAACGAATTTGTCGCCAATGAGGCCGGAGGTTTTGATCGAGGCCATGGAATCGGTTGGCAGGCGGAGCGTGGAGAGCAGGCGCAAATTCACAATCGCACTGTAGTCCGACGGTTCCATGCGAATTTCTTCAACTCGACCGACAGTAACACCTGAAAGAAGCACGGCGCTGCCCGCGTGAAGCCCGCCGGCATTCGTGAATCGCGACTCGATGAGGTAGGTCTCGCCGGCCGGTAAAGAACCCGCGCCCACACGCAAAGTCAGCCAAGCCAGGGAGGCGAGCGCGAGCAATACGAAGAGGCCGACCAGAATCTCAACTTTGTGTTTTTTCATAAGGAAACAGGTTGCTCACTGCGGATCGCGGCGAGGCTTTGGCACAGGGCGTCCACACTGTCACGGAAGAGCGCGACGACGGATTGGGTGGAGCGTGAAAATTCAACTGGCGTGCCCTCGAAGGCGATGCGGCCTTGGTTGAGAAGGGCCACGCGGTCGCTCGAGGCAAGCGCTTCGGGCACATCATGCGTGACGATAAGAGCTGTGAAGCGGAAGCGTCGCTGGTATTTCGCGATCATCGCAAAAACGGCATTCCGACGCAGCGGATCGAGCCCAGCGGTGGGCTCGTCGAAAAGCACGAGTTCGGGCTGTGTAACGATCGCCCGAGCCAGGGCAAGACGCTTTTGCATGCCGCCCGACAGCCGCCCGGGGTAGCAGTCCGCGAAATCCTCCATCTCGAGCTGCCTCAACGCCTCGAGGCTGCGTTCGCGGATTTCTTTTTTTCCGAGAGAAGTTGTTTGCTCGAGGGGCAGAGCGACATTTTCGAGGGCCGAGAGCGAGTCAAAAAGCGCGTTGCCTTGGAAAAGAAAGCTGCAGCGCCTGAGGAAATCCTGGTGCGCCCGGGGATCGACCAGCGGACGGCCCTCGAAAACGATCCGCCCCGCGTCGGCAGACAGGATGCTCGCGATGCATTTTAGCAAGACAGATTTTCCGGTTCCGCTCGGTCCCAGCACGGTGAAAACACTCCCGCGCGGCACGCGCAAATCCACGCCCTTCAGCACGGCACGGGCATCGAAACTTTTTTCCAATCCCTCGACTTCCAGTGCGAAATCCATGTGTTCCATTTTCAAACAAAGAACGAGCTGATCACATAATCAGCCACCAGCACGAGGATGCTGGAAAAGACAACCGCGCGAGTGGTTGAGGCACTCACCGCGCGAGCACCTGCCGAGGAGGTGTTACGGTCGGCGTGAAACCCCATGTAGGCGCAGATCGAAGTCGTCAGCAGCCCGAAGGTCGCCGCCTTCAAGAAACACTCACGCAGGTCGCGGTATTCCACCGCCCGCTCCACAGCGGACCAATAGACCCCCGAATCGACCCCGAGTAGCAACGACCCCGAAAGACTACCGCCCCATAAACCGAGGACGACAAACAAAGCCGCCTGTGCCGGAAAAACCAACAACGCCGAGATGATCCGGGGTGCCACAAGGTAGCCTATGCTATTCACACCCATTGTCTCGAGCGCCGCGATCTGCTCGGTGTTTCTCTGGATTCCCAACTCCGCCGCGAACGCCGACCCCGCTTGGCCGACAAGCATCAAGGCCGCGAGTACCGGAGCCATTTCGCGCACCAGTGAGAGTGAAACCAGCGTGCCGAGCAAACCCTCGGAGCCGAACCGGCTCAGCACATGGTACCCCTGCAAACCCAGCACCAGCCCGGTGAAAACTCCCACGATCGCGATGACCGGCATACAAACGGCACCCTGCTCGTAAACCGCACGCAGAATGCGACGGGGCAGGCGGCGCGATGTGGTGAGCGCTAAAACCGCGCGACCGCAAAACAGCGTGAAGTCGCCCATGTCGCGCGCGATCCCGAGTGTGGTTTGACCAAGTTGACGCACCATCTAACAGAATGCTTGGCAGGAACCGTGGTTTTTTACAACAGGCGGGGGATATTTCAGCGCGGGGCCGGGTCAGCGGAACTCCACACCTCCATCGCCGAGGCATTGGCGAGATGATTTCGTCTTCAGTGGAAAGCTACCAAAGTTGGCCTCCCTCGCTCCAGGGCACGCTTGCCGTTTTTTCCGTTGTCCGCCTCAACGGCTATTTGTTTTTCCGGGCGCTGCCGAGATGCCTTGATGCTGCTAAATGGCTCGAATCGGGATTTCAAATCCGCCGGAAAACTTGGGAGGCCAAATCCCTCAACGCGGCGCAACACTCGCCTTGTGGATTGCACTGCGGACGCGAGTTCGCCAATCTCCCGCCGATGACGCCCGGGCGGCTGACATTTTTTCTGCGGCTTTCGAGCACGCTTTTCCTGTGGGCGCTGATGCTGGCGACGGTTTTTATCGGCTGGGAAATCGGTTTTTTCGCTCTCGTTTCTTTCATGGCGATGCGCGCGCTCTGGGAATACTATCGAATGCTCGAGCGCGACGGCATCCGGGTCTTCACGCTCACGGGCCTGATCTGCGCGGCGGTTCTGCTGAGCGGCGGTTTTTTGATCACGCGATCGAGCGGAGCGGATAACAGCGGCGACTTCGAGCTGCTCGTGCTCGTGCTTTTTCTTGTGACGATTTTTGCGCGGCAGATGTTCCGGGGCGCTGAAAACGATCCTCTACGCGCGATGAGCTACACGGTCTTCGGGCTGTTCTACATTCCGTGGCTCTTCAGCTTCGTAACAAAGATCATCTACCTCACGCCGCGACTCGAGGGCGGGATGACGACCGGTCAGTGGTATGTGCTTTATCTCGTGGCGGTGACGAAATTCAGCGACATGGGCGCGTATGTCTTCGGGAGTCTTTTTGGCAAGCGTCCTTTCGCCCCGCACATCAGCCCGAAAAAAACTTGGGAGGGTTTCGCCGGAGCGCTGTTTTCCTCACTGCTGTGCAGTTTCTGGTTGTATGCGCTGATGCCGGAAAAACTCTCCGCCTTCCGCTTCGATGATATTGTTTTTCTGGGATTATTGCTCGGCTTTGCGGCGGTCGTTGGTGACTTGGCGGAGTCGATCGTGAAACGCGGCGCGCACACGAAGGATTCCAGCGCCATGCTGCCGGGCATCGGAGGGACGCTGGATTTGATCGATAGTATTCTCTTCACCGCGCCGATCCTCTTTTTCTACATGCGCTTCGTGCTGGGGGTCGGATGAAGATGCGAAATGTCGTCATCCTCGGAGCCACGGGCTCGATTGGCCAAAGCGCCCGCAAAGTGGCACGGGACATTCCCTCACGGATGCGGATTGTCGGCATGTCGGCTCACTCGAATGCCGAGGATTTGGCGCAGGCCGCGAGGGAGTTCCCTGAGGCGAAGACGATTCTCTCCAGTGGACCGGCTGGCGGGGAGAAGTTGCTCGAACTCGCCACGATGCCCGAGGCGGATTTGGTTTTGATCGCGATTGTAGGAACCGGCGGGTTGCGTCCTGCGCTGGCAGCGATTGATGCGGGCAAGGACATCGCCGTCGCCAGCAAGGAAATCCTCGTGATGGCTGGCGAGGTGGTGATGGAGGCTGCACGGCGGCGGGGCGTGCGTGTGCTGCCGGTGGACAGCGAGCACAACGCGATTTTTCAATGCCTCGACGGGCGCGACACCGACTCCGTCCGACGCTTGATTTTGACCTGCTCCGGCGGGCCTTTCCGCAAAACTCCGGTGGTGGAATTGGAAAAAGTCACACCCGAAATGGCGCTGCGCCACCCGACTTGGAGCATGGGAAAAAAAATCACGATCGACTCGGCCACGCTCTTCAACAAGGCGCTCGAGATGATCGAGGCGCGGTGGCTTTTCGATATCGGCGTTGACCGCGTGGATGTGGTCGTGCACCCGCAGAGCATCGTGCATTCGATGGTGGAGTTTATGGACGGCTCGGTCCTTGCCCAACTCGGCCACTCCGATATGCGGCTACCGATTCAATACGCTGTGACATGGCCAGAGCGAGTGGCGAATTCCCTGCCGCCGCTGGACCTCGCGACGCTGGGGCGGCTCGATTTCGAAGCGCCGCGACGGGAGGATTTTCCGGCGCTGGATTTGGCGGTTCAGGCCGGAACGCTTGGAGGAACTCAGCCTGCCGTTCTCAATGCCGCCAACGAGGTCGCCGTGGAAGCCTTTCTCGCTGGCGGCATCGCTTTTTCCGGAATCTGGCGCACCGTCGAACAGGTTCTTCAACAAATTCCTCAAACACCGCACCCCGATCTGGCAGCCATTCTCACGGCGGACGCCGATGCCCGCCAACTTGCCAAATCGCTCACGGATTGATCTTGGCCGAGGAAGACCGCTGAAAATTCCGCCTTTTCTTTGGGCGATGGCGAAATACTTTTTTACTCAAGCGAAATATGATTACTCAAAACCCCTCACCCACCCGATCCCGCCCTGCATGGCATGGCTTCACCTTGATCGAACTTCTCGTTGTCATCAGCATCATCGCCGTGCTTGCGGGGTTGGCTTTTCCCGCTGTCAACGGTGCCATGGACAACGCACGAGCGGCCAAGGCCAAAAGCGATGTCACCCAAATTGCCACGGCGGTTGTAGCGTATGAGACAGAGTATGGCAGACTGCCGACGATTTCGGGCAACTCGGTTGATACTGCTTTTCTGGCTACCCTTTCCGGCAACAGCACAGAAAATCCCCGCAAAATCGTTTTTCTCGAACTCTCAGAGTGGAAAAAAGGCAAAGGCGGTACGAATTCCTCGGGCTTTTGTGATCCTTGGAACAATACTTCTGTCTACCAGATTGCGCTCGATGCCAATTACGACAATTTAGTTACGGCTGGAACAAACTCCATAAATGTCATGAAAAAAGTAGCTGTGTGGAATGTTCCAACAGGCACAGATACAGAAAAAAAACGCCGCTATGTCACCTCATGGTGACGAACCACTACGCAAACCTCACTTCCCAGCCGGGCGTTTCCTGATGGTGATGCGTTTAAGCCGGGCTTCGTCCGGCGGGCTCCAAGTCGCAATTTCGGGGTCCTCCTTGAAGAGATTGTGGACGATGCGGCGGTCATAGGAATTCAGCAGCGCGGTCTGCATCGGGCGGCCTGAGGCGCGCACGACATTGGCGAGTTGTTTGACCTTTGAAACCAACTCGTCGTGGCGCATGGCGCGGTGGTGCTGCACATCAACGATGACGCGCGGGGCGGGGGGATTTTGAGCGAGGAGAAGCCGGTTGACGAGATGCTGAAGGTCTTCCATCACCTCCTCGCGGCGGCCGATCAATCGCTGAGGTTCGTGGGTGAGGATTTGGAGGACAGGGGTGCCGTCTTGTTCCTCGTGCACGATGGTGGCAACGAAGCCGAGATACCCGAGGATTGTATCGAGGATTTCAGCCGGTTGCTGGTTCATGGCGAGTGGCGGTTTTTATTTTTCTTCTTGGCCTGCACAGCCGCCCGCTTGGCGATGATTCTCTTTTTCTCGAGCGTCGGCAGGGGTTTGTTCCGTGTCAGGTAGAGCTGCACGATAGAGAAAAGATTTTGGGTTGTCCAATAGAGGGCGAGGCCGCTGGCGTAGTTGTAACAAAACACCAG
>JBIPMC010000118.1:0-6159 GCA_044369345.1 Terrimicrobiaceae bacterium | reverse complement strand
GCCGAAAGTGCTGCTCACAGCCACTCCGCTGCAAAACACACTTCAGGAACTTTATGGCTTGGTGAGCATCGTGGATGATTTGGTGTTCGGTGATCTCAAAAGCTTCAAGTCACAGTTCTGCTCGATCCGCACGGAGGAGGATTATCAGGCCTTGCGAGAACGCTTGAAGACCGTTTGCCAGCGCACCCTGCGTCGGCAGGTGCTCGAATACATCCGCTACACGAACCGTATTCCGATCACACAAGAATTCGTGCCGACTCCGGAAGAGCAGAGGCTATACGATTTGGTTTCCGACTATCTCCAGCGCGTGAATCTCTATGCGCTGCCATCCAGCCAGCGGAAGCTGATGACGCTTATCTTGCGCAAGCTTCTGGCCTCATCCACCTATGCGATTTCTGGCACGCTAGGGGCCCTCTCGGAGCGTCTCGAGGCTGCCGCCCGGGAGCACGCTACACCGATGCTGGAGCCGGAAGAGGTTTCTCCGGACTATGAGACAATCGATGAGATCGAGGATGAGTTGAGTGAAGAAGAAGAGGTAAAGAAAGAAAAAGAACCTCTTACCAGCGAACAGCTCGCCGAATTGGAGCAGGAACGGCAAGCGCTCATCGAATTCAAGGTGCTGGCGGATTCGATCGTGAAGAACTCGAAGGGCGAGGCCTTGATGGCCGCACTTCGGAGCGGCTTTGCGAAGGCGCAGGAATTGGGAGCGCCGCAAAAAGCCATCATCTTCACCGAGTCCACGCGCACGCAGAAATACCTCCTGCAAGTGCTGGAGGCCTCGCCCCACAGAGGCAAAATCGTTCTCTTCAACGGCAACAATAACGACACCCGCTCACGCGAGATTTACAAGGCATGGATGCAACGGCATCAGAGCACGGATCGCGTGACCGGCTCGCCCACGGCGGATATGCGTGCCGCGTTGGTGGACTACTTCCGCGAGGAAGCCACGATCATGGTGGCGACGGAAGCGGCGGCTGAGGGCATCAACCTGCAATTTTGCTCGCTTGTAGTGAACTACGATCTGCCGTGGAACCCACAGCGCATCGAGCAGAGAATCGGGCGCTGCCATCGTTACGGACAGAAGCATGATGTGGTGGTGGTGAATTTCCTGAACAAAAACAACGCCGCCGATGAGCGCGTCTATGAACTCCTAAAAGACAAGTTCCAGCTTTTCAGCGGCGTGTTCGGAGCCAGCGACGAGGTGCTTGGGAGCATCGAGTCCGGCGTGGATTTCGAGACACGCATCGCGGCGATTTACCAGAGCTGCAGGAGCAGCGATGAAATCGCCGAGGCCTTCAACAAGCTGCAGCGCGAAATGGAGGAGCAGATCGATGAGCGCATGAAGGATACGCGCCGCAAGCTGCTCGAAAACTTCGATGAGGAAGTTCAGGAGAAACTGCGGGTGCAGCTTCGCGAGAGCACCGAGGCGCTCGGGCGTTACGATCAATGGTTGTGGGCGCTCACACGCTACTTTCTGCGCGATTTTGCGGAGTTCTCGGATGAAGAAAAATCCTTCCAACTGTTTTCGAATCCATTCCCTGAAGAGAGCATCCATCCCGGTCCTTACCGTGCCGGGAAGCATGTCGAGGATGTGAACCTCTACCGTGTGGGGCACCCACTGGCACAGCGCATCATCACGCATTGCCGGGAGCTTGAGCTTCCGCCAGCGGAGATCCGCTTCGATTATTCCGGCACCGGTCGCAACATCGCCGCGCTGGACTCCCTGCGCGGTGAAAGCGGCTGGATTTTGGCTCACGCGATCAGCGTCACCGCGTTTGAAACTCAAGATCATGTGCTTTTGGTCGGCTGCACGGATGATGGCTCACCGCTTCTGCCGGAGCAGTGCCAGCGTCTTTTTACTTTGTCAGGTGAAGCCGCAGAGACTCCCGCTGACGCCGCAAACAATGTGCGAGGTTCCTTGGAAGATGAGCTCGCGAAACATCGCAGTGACATTCTTGAAACTCTGAATGCGAAAAACGCCACCTACTTCGAGGCGGAACTTGATAAGCTCGACCGCTGGGGAGAGGACCAACGCACTACCTTGAAGCTCGAACTCAAAGAACTTGAAGACCGCATCAAGGAAGTGAAGCGCTCGGTGCGGACGGCGGCGAATTTGTATTCAAAGCTGAAACTGGAGCGCGAGCGCAAACAGTTGGACGCAAAACGGGACGAGGCCTGGAAGAATTACGAGCATGCCGCCCGCGCGATTGAGGCGAAAAAAGATGCGCTCATGGATGAAGTCGAGAAGAGGCTTCAGCAGCAGGTGAGCGAAAACGAGCTTTTCACGATCCGATGGAGACTGACTTGAGCCCTGCTTTCCCGAAGTGTAGATCTCCTCATGCCGTTTCATTTTTATTAACCTTTGGGGTAAATGATTTGATTGACATGCCAGCCCGCAAATGGAAATTTCCTTCATCAACAAAAAGCTCGCCAAGCTGCTGAACCACCAAAAAGAGACCCTTCGCACCTATGGCCCCGACAATGGTGGTAGGATTTTACGGCGGCTCCAGCAAGTGGCGGATGCTCCAAACTTGGCAGAACTCGCCAAGCTTCCACAAACCCGAGTTCATGAACTCAAAGCAAACCGTGATGAACAAATTTCTGTGGATGTGAAACATCCCTATCGCCTGCTGATGCGGCCGAACCATGACGAGACACCGCGAAAACCGGATGGCGGGCTGGATTGGGTGCGCATTACCAAGGTTATTATTACGGAAGTAACAAATACACATTAAGATATGATCAAGAGTTATCCATTTCAGCCGGATTACGCTTTCCCTCCCGGTGAAACTCTCCGCGAGACCCTGGAAGCTTTGGGGCTAACGCAAAAAGAACTGGCGACTCGCATGGGTCGGCCTTTGAAGACCATAAACCAGATCATCAAAGGGACCGCACAGATCATGCCGGAGACCGCGCTCCAGTTGGAAAAAGTGACAGGCGTTCCCTCCTCGTTCTGGAACAATGCCGAGTCGAACTACCGGGAGCGGCTCGCCCGCTTGCAGGACGAGAAGAGATTGCAGCAAGATGTCGACTGGTTGCAGCGATTTTCCTACAAAAAAATGGCCGATCTGGGCTTGGTGCCCTTTCTTCAGAACAAAGTCGAGCGCGTGGCCCAGCTTCTCCGTTTTTTCGGCGTGGCCTCACCCAAGCAATGGGATTTCACCTATGGCGAGCTCTGCGGAGCGGCCCGGAAATCCCCACGCTTCTCCACCGACTTGGGCGATTTGAGCGCATGGCTTCGCACGGGTGAAATTCTTGCCCAAAAGCAGAATTGCCTCCCCTATGACAGGGCACTCTTCATGGATCAACTTCTGAAAATTCGCGCCCTCACACCGCAAAAACCATCCTTGGTATGGCCGCAAGTCTGCGACCTCTGTGCAGCCGCAGGCGTCGCTCTCGTCCATGTCCCGGAACTCCCGAATACCCATGTGTCCGGCTTTACCCGCTGGCTCACACCGGAAAAAGCCATTATCCAACTCAGCCTGCGCTACAAGACGGATGATGCCCTTTGGTTCACCTTCTTTCACGAAGCCGCCCACATTCTCCTTCACGGAAAACGCGATGTGTTTGTCGAATATCGCGGCGAACCAAACCCCAAGGAGCAGGAGGCCGATGATTGGGCCAGCGACTTCCTCATACCTCCTTCGGCTTGGAAGGCTTTTCTTTCCTCACTTCCCACACAAGCGGATATCTCAAAGATTCAAGACTTTGCCACAAAACAGGGCATCGCCCCCGGCATCGTCCTCGGACGCCTGCAACATCGCGAAAAACGCATCCACCCAAGCAAATTCCATAGCCTCAAACAAAAAGTCGATATCGCTTGGGGCGGTATCACACAATCCGCTTGAGACTTCAGCCCACTTCCAAAAAATGAACGAACTCCCCGAAAAACTCGACCTCACCTCGCTCGACATCGCCGCCGGGCAGCGGGAAAAATTGCGGCAGCTCTTCCCCGAAGCGATCACCGAGGGCGGCAAGGTGGACTTTGACCGGCTGAAAGCCACGCTGGGCGAGGTGGTGGATACCGGCAAGGAACGCTATGGCATGAACTGGCCGGGCAAGTCGGAGTGCTTCCGCACGATCCAGGCTCCGAGCCGCGCGACGCTCCGGCCCTGCCGCGAGGAGTCGGTGCACTTCGACACCGCTGAAAACCTCATCATCGAGGGCGATAATCTCGAGGCGCTCAAGCTTCTGCAAAAAGGCTACTTGGGCAAGGTGAAGATGATCTACATCGACCCACCCTACAACACCGGCAATGAGTTCATCTACCCGGATAACTACTCCGAGAGCTTGGATACCTACCTCTCCTACACGGGGCAAGTGGACGCAGGCGGAAGGAAATTCAGCACAAATACCGAAACCGACGGGCGCTTCCACTCAAAGTGGATGAATATGATGTATCCACGCTTGTTTCTCGCAAGGAATCTCTTGCGGGAGGACGGGGTGATTTGCATCAGCATTGACGATGCTGAAACTGACAACCTGCGAAAAATCTGCGATGAAATACTAGGGGAAGAGAACTTCATCGACACTATTGCCGTGGAAATGTCTACGACTTTTGGACCTAAAACGGTTAATGCTCAACAGGGCACGATCGTAAAAAATGTTGAATTTGTTCATATTTACCGCAAATCGGCTGAGTTTGATAAAACTACACGCACACCACTGCTGGATGGGATTGATGCTTATGACACGCATTACTCTATCTGGATGAACGATGACGGAACTTTGGGAGCTCTTTCAGAAAAGTTACTGGCTGATGAGCAGGTAGCAGGCGACATTTCAAAGTATGGCTTTTTAGATCGCAATAAATTTAGCATAAATAATCTAAGTAAGCTACTTGTAGTTTCAGAGGCTACAAAATCCTTCATTGAATCCAATCTTCGCAGGATAGCGCGTATCGATAGGCCTCCAGTAGCTGCTACAGGAATATCTACGCAACTCGGATGTTGGAAAAAATATGATGCCGATCATAGGTGCTATTTTCTTACTACACTGGAGAATGGAACATTGCAGGCTTTGATGCCCCTGTCCTTGAATTACCGGACTTCGGATGACTACAAACCCATGTTCGGCAGGACTGTGATTAGAGGCGACTTATGGAAGGGATTCCATCAGGACATGGGCAATGTCGCCAAAGAAGGAGATATAGTGTTTTCTAATGGCAAGAAACCAGTGCGCCTTATCCGACAGTTGATTAAATGGGCGGCGAGCAGCGCAAAAGACAGCCTCATCCTCGACTTCTTCGCCGGCAGTGGCACGACGGCGCAAGCCGTATTGGAGTTGAACAAAGAGGACGGAGGCAACCGAAAATTCATCTTGGTGCAGTTGCCGGAGCCGACGGGGCGGGAGGATTACAAAACCATCGCCGACATCACGAAAGAGCGGGTGCGGCGGGTGATTCAAAAAATCTCACGCGGAGAAGAGGAGGGTCTCACGCGAAGGCGCGAAGACGCAAAGGGAGAAAAGCAGCTGGAATTGGACGCTGAGCTGTTGACCCCGGATCTTTCTGCACAAAAACCGGATTCCAAACCTCTTCGCGGCTTCGCGCCTTCGCGTGAGCCCGGCTTCAAAGTCTTCAAGCTCGACACTTCAAACTTCAAAACCTGGGATGGCATGCGCCCCGAGTCGCCCGAGGCGGTGGTGCAGCAACTGGAATTGCATGTGGACCATGTGCTTGCTGGCCGCACGCAAGAAGACATCCTCACGGAACTCCTGCTCAAGTCGGGTTTCCCGCTTTGCACCCAAGTCGAACGAATGGAATTCTCACGCGAAAGCGCGAAGGACGCGAAGTTTTATTATTCGGTGGAAGAGGGGGCGATGCTGATTTGTCTGGAGAAGGATTTGACGGCGCAAATGGTGAAGGAACTGGCCGACAAGAAGCCATCGCGTGTCATCTGCCTCGATGCCGGATTCCAAGGCAGCGACCAGCTCAAGACGAATGCGGTGCAGACAATGAAGGCGCGCGGTGTTCTCAAGTTTCAAACGGTATGAGAAACTCACACGAAGGCACGAAGACACGAAGGGATAATGAGGAGATGTCCGCCATCGTGGTGGATTGCGCTTATCGCCTTCATGTGGAGGCGGGGCCGGGTTTACTGGAGACTGTTTATGAGGTTGTGCTGGCCAAGTTGCTTGAGAAGGAGGGGCTGCAAGTGC
>JBIPMC010000406.1:0-6209 GCA_044369345.1 Terrimicrobiaceae bacterium | reverse complement strand
TTGATTTTGTTGGGTTTATCCTATTATTTGGGTCATTTTCTTTTACACCAATTCTTGTAGCCTCAATATTCAAACCACCAACGCCATGTTTTAAAATATTCCTAGCAATACTTGATTCTGATATAGGCTTTTGAACTAACCACCAACCCTCAACGGCTGGTTTTAGTGCGGGCGTTTTCCATCCGTCCCATTGCTTGGCTTCGGGTGATGATGGGGCGGTTATTTGTTGGTTATAAGTCTGTAAAGAATTTCCATAATTCCATTTTTCGTTAAACGAAGGCGTTTTTCTTTTTGTTTCCACAATCTCTCTTTCTTCACCCGCTAATTTGTCCAACATTTTCCCAATATCTTGACCTTTCGGAAAACCAGAACCTTGGCAGTGGTGAATTATATCAATCAACCTAAACCCTGCTAACTCCAAAGCTATACCCGTCCAGTGAGATGTTCTAGGGAGACTCCAAACCAAGCCACAAGCTCCGGGTTTCATCACCCGTAAGCATTCTGCCATTATCTCAGATAGCCAATTAATAAAGTTAAGCATACCGCCTTTGTTATGGTCAAATTCCTTTGACATAAAGCTAATTCCTGCGGGTGGATCGCTTATTAAACTATCGAAATAATTATCAGGAACATCCTTTAAAACTTCAAAACAATCCCCATGAATAATTTGATTTAACATCTTAATTAATTAGCATTATTTAATATTATATCTATTATATAACCCCTAATTTCTAGGGGTTATTTCGTTAATTATTCCCCAATAATCATCTGGCGATCGCCTTTTTGATTTGCCCACAATTCCCGAACCAATTCAACAGATTCAGCCGGAATATAGTCAGTCTGAACCGGACGCATGGCTTTAGAAATTAGATGATCATGTCCGCAAGATTCTAACCATTTTTCCAACTCCTTGCCAGACTTAAATTTTAATTCCTTGCCAAGTTGAGCTAAGGACTTCCCACGAAATACAGCCAGTTGCTTGCCATCTTCATTCATAACAACCGACTCGAATTGGGTTTCAGTTTCTCGCACCACCGCTTCGGGGCGACCTTGGATGAGTGCTAACATTCCTGCACCGTGAATGGTGACGATAGAGGCACTGGATTCTAAAACAAATCGCTGATCTTTCATGCTGCTGGCTTGGGCTTCGGCAATTCGGACTTGCAGCCGGAGAAATTCTAGCTCATCATATTGCTGAGGGATGACGGTTTCGGCTTCACGGGTTTTAACCACAAAATAGGCTTGGGCTTGGGCGATTTCCGGTTTGCGGACATCACCGTTCATCGCAATGAGATATGCCGCGTAACGAGATAGTTTATAGTTCTGTTGCTTAGATCCCCCTCCTTGAGAGCGTTTCACCAGATTGAACTCAACCTCAAAGTGGTGTTCTACATTTTCACCGTGAACCCGACAAGATACAATTGCCCTTTGAGTGACTTCGTTGAATTGTCGCCAGTTTGTATACCCCAACAGAACCATTAACTCCCGTGCCATCCAATACTCGCAACCTTCACGGTCAATGCGCTTAATGGAATCAAAAGGAGATTTAGACTGATCGTGATCTTGATTGCCAGACAATGCTAAACTAGACATATAACCCTCCTTTGGGTTGTTATAAGTAATTTTTGAGAAAAGCTGGAGACTTACTACTTCCTCCGGCTTTTCTCATTCCTATATTATACACCAAATTAACAGGAGCTTGAATAAAAACGGGGTATTTAGCAAGTAAATAATATTAAAATTGTGCGGTGGTAAATTACATTAAATACCCTACAATAATCCCTAGATATCCCCATTATCTTCATCTTCTAAACTTTGGATATGGTCAAATACTACGCCCGTTTGATAGATTTGTTCATGGAGTGTGGCAATGGCTTTAACCGTCTCTACTGCCATCCTTCCGTGAATATGCGTCCCTGATTTGGTTAACTTGCCACAGGCTTTCATTGGGTCATCGCTCTTGGATGCTTGACTATAAGCCTTTGCACTAACAGCAATAGAAGATGATGCGATTACGTCTAACCCACGCAAATAAACCTCCATCCTTTTGATTCCATCCTCAAGATCCTTTTTATACTTCTCTCTATTTTCCTCAATCATTGATTTAATTGCCTCCATTTTTTCGTTAATAATCTCTCGTTTCCTTTCTTCCCAAATGGGTTGTTTTTTCCAGTGTCTTATTATCCCTTCTGAAACTCCAATCTGACTGGCAACCTCTCTGTTGGACAGGGATGGGTTGTCAAGAAATGCCTTAACAGCATCTTTGATCAGATGTGCCTTACCTCCCTTTATTTCGCAACCTTACGCAATAACAACACTTTAAAGTTAACATAGTTGAAAACATTGCTACAACTTAAAATATGAGTAAACCTAAAATTACTGAGACTGATATCAGCAAATTGACTCCCGATCCGAATAACGCACGGAAAAGAACACCATTGTCGGCAAGCGTTATTAGGAAATCGTTAGAACAGTTTGGGGCAGCTCGAAGTATTGTTGTCGATGAAAATGACGTGATTCGGGCGGGTAATGGAACCTTTGAGGAGGCGGGTCAATTAGGGATTGAGAAGGTTGTCACCATTGAGGTAGATGGTAATACTATTGTTGCAGTCAAAAGGAGAGGATTGACTGAGGAACAATGGAAAAAGTATGCGATCGCTGATAATACGGCTTCTGATTTTAGTACATGGGATTATGAAATATTGGAGGAGTTGGCTCAAGAGGTAGATTATTCTGAGTTTTTCCCTGATGATAAATTGAATGAATTGTTAGAGTCATTGGGTAAAGGTGAAAGTTTTGGCAATACTGAACCCAAGGAAGATGGAAACCCAGAATCACCAGAAGATTTTAAGGAATATGGAGAAGATATCGAAACCGAACACTGTTGCCCTAAATGTGGTTACAAATGGTCTGGAGGTAAATAAATGAATACCAAACCCATTTATCGTGTTCCTCTAATGAAAGAGATAGAAGAAATCCCCTGGAACGGGTTTAATGTTGTTTCTACCTTTAGTGGTACTGGTGGCTCATGTCTTGGCTATCGGATGGCTGGTTATCGGGTGTTGTGGGCTAATGAATTTATTCCTGCGGCTCAGGATTCTTATAAAGCAAATCACCCGAATTCCATCCTTGATAGGAGAGATATTCGGTTGGTACAGCCAGAAGACATTTTAAGAGCAACTGGCTTAGGTGTTGGCGAAATTGACATATTCGATGGTTCGCCCCCGTGTGCAGCTTTTTCTAAAGCAGGTAAACGTGATAAAGGATGGGGTGTCGTAAAGAAATATTCAGATACCACGCAACGGGTTGACGATTTGTTTTTTGAATACACCAGACTAATCCAAGGAACAAAGCCTAAAGTATTTGTTGCTGAAAATGTAGCAGGTTTAGTTACAGGTGTTGCTAAAGGTTATTTTTTAGAGATACTGAGAACTTTAAAAGCCTGTGGCTACAAAGTTAAGTGTAAAGTTTTAGATGCTCAGTGGTTAGGTGTTCCACAGGCCAGGCAACGGACTATTTTTATAGGGATTAGAGACGATATTAACTTGGATATCGTCTACCCTATACCATGCAAAAAACAATACACTGTTAGGGATGCAATATCAAATCTAGGGATTGACAATAGTTTGTTTTATAAACTTCCTAAAGGTAAAATGTTAGATGTTTATATGAACACAAGAGATGACGAGAAAGGTAGATTTGAAGATGCACATTACAGATTGTACGGCAAGGAGTCTTATTTTAATTTTGCGAGAGCTTGTTGGGATTTACCGTCTAGGACTATTCTACAAAGTAGCCAGGGTATATGTCACCCAGAGATACCCAGAACATTTACTATTTCAGAATTAAAGCGTATCTGTGCTTTCCCAGATGACTTTATATTATTAGGTTCATTTGCTAAACAATGGGAACGACTGGGGCGTGCTGTTCCCCCTGTTATGATGTCACATATTGCCAAAACAATTCAATTAGAAATACTAGAAAAATGTGTGGATTAGCGGGTACATACAAATCCAGCGTAGATGTAGAGTCTATGCTTCTTAAAATAATACATAGGGGGCGAGATGGTCAAGGTGTTCACAAGCATGAAGACACTGTTCATGGTCACGTTAGGCTGTCTTTACTTGATTTAAGTTCGGCATCTAAACAACCTTTTATCTTAAATAATTCCACTCTTTCATTTAATGGTGAGATATGGAATTATAGAGATATAAAAAAGAAGTTACAAGACGACGGGTGCAAATTCAATACAACAGGTGACACCGAAGTATTGAGTCAATTTTTAGATATTTACGGTGTTTCACGGCTAAATCAACTAGAGGGAATGTTTGCTTTTGTATGGAGTAAAGGGGATGAGCATTGGCTTGTGAGAGACCGTTTTGGTGAGATACCCTTGTATCTGGCAAAAACGAATAAAGGGTATATTTGGGCATCTGAAAGAAAAGCATTTCCTAGTGGTGTTATGCCTGTTGCCGTTCCTCCGGGCTATGCTTTTAATCTAGTGAAAGGCGAGTGGTTTCAATGGTACAAGCTACCAGGAGCAACACCACAGCAAAATATATTAGATTGCTTGAATAGGGGTGTAGAACAAAGATTAAATGCTGATGCTCCCGTCTGCTGTCTTATATCGGGCGGATTAGATAGCGTCTTGGTTCTGCAAATAGCAAAGTCTATAAACAAAAACATCGTAGCTTTTACAGCAAAAATGCGTAATGATTCAAATGATTTACTAGCAGCCAGGAAGATATGTAGTGAGTATGAAATTCAATTAATAGAAGTGCCAGTATCTATTGATTTAGATTCTTTAACTAACGCAGCCAAGGTAATAGAAATTAACAGCAAAGCTCAAATAGAGATAGCTTCATTATGTCTACCATTAGCACAAAGGATAAGGGCAGAAGGCTTTAAATCTTGCTTATCTGGTGAAGCTGCCGACGAGCTTTTTGGTGGTTATGGTAATTTCTGTATTCAGGCATCCAAAAGCACAAATACAGAAGTTATATCTCTTAGAAAAAGTCAATTAGCAAAAATGGCAAGAGGTAATTTTGTTAGGTGCAATAAGTCTTTTATGTATGGTGGCGTAGAGTGTAGATTGCCTTTTATGGATGTGAAGTTAGTTGAATATGCCATAAACTTAGACCTCTCGCAATCACCACCAAATAAAAAACTACTGAAATCCGCGTCGGCTAGACTGCTACCTAAATGGGTGATATCCAGGGTTAAGGATACTTTTCAAGGTGGTAGTGGTGTGTCCGATTGGACAGAGAAAAATATAGCATCGCCAATAAAATTTTACAACAACGAACTAAAGAAAACTTTTGGATACTTACCCAAGGATTAACATGAATAATTATCACGTCCCATCTAAAGATAAATGGGAATTTGACGAATCAGTAACAGACATTTTTGATGATATGTTGGCTCGTTCAATTCCTCAATACGAGGTAATGAGAGACGCTGTTACCAATATCGCTCGTGAATACATAAAACCCGCCAGTTCTGTCATAGATATTGGATGCTCAAGAGGTGAGCAGATATCTCGACTAATTCAATCCTATGGGACTAATTGCACCTATTATGGAATCGAAGTTAGTCAACCGATGATTAACGCGAGTAGGGAAAAGTTTAAGGGTTTTGAATGCGTCAGTTTACATGAATTAGATTTAAGAAAAGATTGGTTAACTCTTAAAAACGTATCCGTCACTTTGTCGGTTTTAACTTTACAGTTTATTCCGATTGAATACAGATTAAGACTACTCAAAAAAATCTATGATTCAACTCGAAAAGGCGGGTGTTTTATTTTAGTTGAAAAAGTTATTGGGGGGTCTGCTGATATTGACAGTTTATTGACCAATCAGTATTATAACTTAAAACATCAGAATGGTTATTCTATTTATGAGATAGAACGGAAAAAATTAAGCCTAGAGGGTGTACTTGTTCCGGTAACAGCTAATTGGAATGAAGAAATGCTTAGATTGTCTGGTTTTACTGAGGTTGATTGTTTTTGGCGTTGGATGAACTTTTCTGGATGGATTGCTGTTAAGTAGAATGAAACTAATGGAAAGATTGCCAGATTAATTAATATTAACTGTGATATAATATTAATAGTAAATTGCCCTTCGCGGTGCATCAACACCCAAGGGCTGTAAACCTGATTCAGAGGTATCACAATGATTGATTTTAACAAAGAATTGGTAACGCCGTCAAGC
>JBIPMC010000003.1:0-19804 GCA_044369345.1 Terrimicrobiaceae bacterium | reverse complement strand
GCAATCTCTCCGAGCCAGAGGCCGGAAAAATCCTCTACGATTCCTTCAAGGCCGCCATCAACGCCCTCACCGTCCAAGAGTCCGGCAGTTCTCGCATCGAGGACAGAATCAGCCTGAAAAACACCCGCCCCTTCCGCACGGACTTTCGCCAAAACCTTGCCGCCACCAAAAGCATCTTCAACAAAGTCGTCGGCGAGCCGCATTCCGGTGGATTCGAACTTCGCTTCGCCGCCTTTCTTGAGGAGGCGCCCGATGTCCAAGCTTTCGCCAAAAACTACCTCGCTGTGGGCTTCCGCATCGACTATGTGAAAACCGACGGCGACCTCGCCAACTACCACCCCGACTTCATCGTCCGCACTGCCGACCACACCATCTGGATCGTGGAAACCAAAGGCCGGGACGAACTCGATCTCCCCAGCAAAATGGCCCGCCTCCAGCAATGGTGCGCCGATGCCACCGCCGCCGAAGAAAACGGCCAGAGGTATGATTTCCTCTTCGTGGACCAAAACGGATTCGAAACCCACCGGCCGCAATCTTTCGCGGCGCTCGTGGCAAGTTTTACGGAGTATAGATAACTCATGGCCTGCCTGCCTTCATCGCCATCCGCATCAGAAGCGGTTAAATTGCCCAAAGTCTCGGATCGCTACCTCTACATCTTCCTTGATGAAGCAGGCAACTTGGACTTCTCGCCGGGTGGAACGCGTTATTTCATCCTTTCGAGCGTAACAAAGGAGCGTCCTTTCTTCGCGTATAAGGAACTGGCCGAACTGAAATACGACCTCGTTGAATTGGGGGCCAATCTCGAATACTTCCATGCTGCCGAGGACAACCAAGCCACTCGCAATCGTGTCTTCGATATCATCCGGCGCAACCTCGGCGGTATCCGCGTGGATTCCCTCATTGTCGAGAAATGCAAGACCGGCGTGGCCTTGCGCGCCGAGGAGCGCTTTTATCCTGAAATGCTCGGCTATTTACTGCGCTATGTCATCGAGGGTCACGACCTAAGCCATTTCGCCGAGGTTATCGTGTTTACCGACCGGATTCCCGTGCAGCGCAAACGGCAGGCCGTTGAAAAAGCTGTTAAAGTAACCCTTGCTCAGAAGCTGCCCAAGGGCTGCCGCTATCGCGTGCTTCACCACGATTCCAAATCCAACTGCGACCTTCAAATTGCCGATTATTGCAACTGGGCCATCTACCGCAAATGGGACCGTGCCGATGCCCGTTCTTACGATTTAATCCAGCCCGTGGTCCGTAGTGAGTTCGAGATTTTCCAAAATGGCTCCACTATCCACTACTAATAGCGACCACCCCGGCTACTCTTGCGAGAGAGCCCCTTGGGCTCTTATCACCGGGGTGGGACCTTTAAATTGTTTGCCACACTATCCACCTGAGCGGGAAACCCCGCGACGCCATGGAGACGACTTTCAATGGAAGCAGACCTGCCCAACAAAATAGCCATCCTCTTCATCCTGCCAACACAAATTTGACCCATGCCACGCGACGCCCACTACGAACTCACCGAGACCGAGAAGCGCGACCTCATTAAGCTCATCGAGCAGGGCAAGCCCCTGCCGGAGAAATACCGCTTCCTTCTCTTCGAGGACAAACGCGAGGTGGAGCTGGTCTGGAATGGCAAGACCCGCGAGGTCTGCACCGCCATCCTCCCCTTCCAGACCCTCGAGCACATCGACGAACCCCGGAAGGAAAAAAACGCCGAGTCCGAACTCGCCCTCGACACCGGCGGCAGGCAGGTGAAGGGCTGGACGAACAAACTCATCTGGGGCGACAACAAGCTCATCCTCTCCTCGCTCAAATCCGGCGCGCTCCGCCGCCAGATCGAGGACGCCGGCGGCCTCAAACTCATCTACATCGACCCGCCCTTCGATGTCGGCGCGGATTTCTCGATGGATATCGAAATCGGCGGCGAGACCTTCCACAAGGAGCCGAACCTCCTCGAACAAATCGCCTACCGTGACACCTGGGGCCGAGGCGCGGATTCGTTCATCAGCATGATTTATGAACGGCTGATTCTCATGCGGGATTTGATGCATCCGGAGGGGAGTATTTATGTTCACTGTGATTGGAGGGTGAATTCATACATCCGCCTTGCGCTTAATGAAGTCTTCGGGGTGAACTTTTTTCAAAACGAAATCACATGGCGGCGAACACGGACACACAACGATGCGACATCGTGGGCGGCGATTGCAGACACGATTCTATTTTTCACTCGCAGCGAAAACTTCATATGGAATCCGCAGTTCAACGAGCAAAGCGAAGAAGACATTGAGACGCGCTATAGATTCACTGATGACAAGGGTCGCCGTTATCGTCTCGGCCCAATTGACAGTCCGAATCCACGCCCAAATATGATGTATGTCTGGAAGGGCTTTCCTCCGCCAAAGAAAGGCTGGCGTTACTCTCAGGAGAAAATGGGGGAGTTAGACCGCGAAGGGCGAATCTACTACCCAAATAGCAAAGATAAGCGACCAGCGACGAAACTTTTTTTGGATGAATCCAAGGGTGCTCTCGTTGGCACAGTGTGGACAGAATTTTCTGCAGTTCAGGCTTAAGCAACTGAACGCGTTGATTACCCCACGCAGAAGCCCGAAGCGATGCTGGAGCGCATCCTCCAAGCATCCAGCAACGAAGGCGACCTCGTCGCCGACTTCTTCTGCGGCAGCGGCACGACCGCCGCTGTGGCGGAAAAGCTCGGGCGCAAGTGGATCGCCACCGACCTCGGCAAGTTCGGCATCCACACCACACGCAAGCGGCTCATCACCATCCAGCGCGAGTTGAAGGCGGCTGGCAAGGCGTTCCGCGCCTTTGAAGTCCTGAACCTCGGCCGCTACGAGCGGCAGGCGTATTTGAATGTCTCCGGGCGGCTGAGCGGGAAGAAAAAGGAAGCCGCCTTGGCGAAGAAAGAGCAGGAATTCCGCGACCTCATCCTCAAAGCCTACCGCGCCGAGCCCCTGCCCGACGCCGCATTTTTCCACGGCAAGAGTGGCGGGCGGCTCGTCGTCGTCGGCCCGATCAACCTGCCCGTCGGGCGGTTGTTTATCGAAGAAGTCATCACCGAATGCCGCAAGCGCGGGGCCTCGCGGGTGGATGTGCTGGCGTTTGAATTTGAGATGGGTCTTTTTCCCGCCGTGTTGGACGAGGCGAAACAAAAAGGCATCGAACTCGCGCCCAAGACAATCCCTCCCGAGGTCTTCGACCGCCGTGCCGTGGAAAAAGGCCAGGTGCGCTTCCACGATATCGCCTACATCGAGATCACGCCGCGCTACGACGCGAAAAACCTGCTCGTCCTCGCCGTGGAACTCACCGATTTCTCGGTCTATTACTCACAGGGCATTGCGGACTCGATCGCCGCCGAGTTGAAGGCCGGCAAGAGCGAGGTCGTGTGCGAAGCCGGCAAGCTCATCAAGATCAGCAAAGACAAGCAGGGCATCGAAGCCCGCGAGGTGCTCACGAAGAAGTGGACCGATTGGGTGGACTACTGGGCGGTGGATTTCGACTACGAAAGCCGCCGGGAAATCATCAAGGTGCCGCGCCGCATGGGCGTGGAAGGCGAGCTGCCCGGCGTGGTGAACGCGGGCGAGGAATTGATCGACTTCGAGGAGCGCTGGACCGGGGCCTACATCTTCGAGAACGAGTGGCAGAGCTTCCGCACCCGCCGCGACCGCGACCTCGAACTCCTCTCGGCGAGGCACACCTACACGAAGCCCGGCCGCTACACCATCGCCGTGAAAGTCATCGACATCTTCGGCAACGACACAATGACGCTCATGCCGGTGACGGTGGGGTGAATCTTTTGAACCTCTCCCGTGTCTCAGTCGTAATTTAAGTCAAAAAAGCAATCCCATGACTCTTCTCATCACAAAATATGCGGTGACGGCCTTCGTCATCGTCCTTGTTTCCGAGGTGGCCAAGCGGAGCGACCGGCTTGGCGCGCTGATCTCCTCGCTGCCGTTTGTCACCATCATGGTCATGGTGTGGCTTCACCTGGAAAAGCAGGGAACGGAAAAACTCGCGAGCCATGCCTTTTACACTTTTTGGTATGTGATCCCGACGATGCCGATGTTCCTGCTCCTGCCGTGGCTTCTGCACAAGGGCACGGGATTTTGGGGGGCCTTACTGTGGAGCGCGCTGCTGACTTTTGTCTGCTTCATCGCCACCGCACTCGTGGCAAAGAGATTCGGAGTGGATTTGATGCCTTGAGAAAAACCAAACGCTCGCGCTCTTGCATGGTCCGGCTTTTAAAAATTGCCACCCTCCCGAGCGGCGTTTTTTTTGATCGCCCCGCTACGAAATACACCTGTTTTGGCCATCCTTTTTTTTGTGGAAAACGCCAGCTGCCACCTGCTTTTCGATCCGTATCTCCCGCCCAAACCCGTTTGCATCCGCCATCGACCTCCCAAGCATCAAGTCGGATGTGATTGTGATTTCGCGCGGTCATTTTGACCATGTCGCGGATGCTGTGCCCTTCGCGAACCAGATCGGCGCAGAGGTCATCGCAAACCGGGAAATCACCAATTGGTTCGGCAATCAAGGCTTCAAAAAAACGCTGCCGATAAACCACGGCGGGATCGTAAAAATCCCGTGCGGACACGAGAAGCGGTCAACACCGTGCATTCGAACTCGCTACCATGTGGCCCTACGGCGGCAAACCCGCGGGTTTGTGCTCGAGAGCGCCAAGGGGGCTTTGGCATTACTACACGGGCGACACGGCACTGACCCACGACATGAAGCACATCGCCGAGGAATGAGACTTTCCCAAATTCCCACCAATGCCTGCTCCTGCCAGCCATCGGCGAGGCGGTGACTCTTTGAGATCGGACCTACCCAGCGGCCTTTCGCTCGAGCACGGCGAGCATTCCTTTATTGCCGCCACCGGCTTCGTAGCAATCGAGTTCCTGAATGCGTCGCGCGTGGCGAGCACCGTCGAAAGGCGTCTCGAGCCAGATGTCCACAATCTCCAGCGCCAAACCGATCGGGATCATGCGTTCGCCAATCGAGAGGACATTGGCGTTGTTGTGGCGGCGGGAAAGTTCGGCGGTTTCGTGGCTCCAGCAAAGAGCGCAGCGCACGCCCTTGACCTTGTTCGCAGCAATGGCCTCGCCGTTTCCGGAGCCGCCGAGCACGATGCCCCGTTCCACCTCTCCGCGCACGACAGCCTCGGCGGCGGGAATGACAAAGATGGGATAATCCGTGCTCTCGGAGCTGTAGGTTCCATAGTCGGTGACTGTGTGGCCACGCTCACGGAGGTGCGCGATGATAGCTTCCTTGTAGGCAAATCCGGCGTGGTCGCTTCCTATGGAAATTTTCATACCAAGGCGGCAGTGGAGGGTTTGAGTTGGTCAGTGTAGGGGGCCTGCCCTTCGAGGCCAAGCGCTTCGAGAAGGGCGCGGTCGTCGTTCACGCCTGGGTTCGTGGCGGTAAGGAGCTTGTCGCCGTAGAAAATCGAATTTGCACCCGCGAAGAGGCAGAGCGCTTGGGCCTCGCGTGTGAGACGGTCGCGGCCGGCGGAGAGGCGGATTTTTGCTTTCGGCAGAACAATGCGCGCTGTGGCGATCAAGCGCACCAACTCGAAAACATCAATCGGTGGCGTGTTGGCGAGTGGAGTTCCGGCGATCGGGGTAAGGCAATTGATCGGCACGCTCTCCGGCTCAGGGTCCATGGAGCAAAGAACCTCGAGCATTTTGAGGCGGTCGATTTCCGTTTCCCCCATGCCAATAATTCCGCCACAGCAAACGCTGAGGCCCGCGCGCTGGACCGAGCCAATGGTATTCAGACGATCCTCGAAGGAGTGGGTGCTGACGATTTTTTTGTAATGCTCGGGCGAGGTGTCGATGTTGTGGTTGTAGGCGGTGAGGCCGGCTTCCTTGAGCTTGCGGGCCTCGATGTCACCGAGTTGGCCGAGGGTAACACACACTTCCATGCCAAGCTTGCTGACCTCGCGCACGGTCTCGAGCATCATTTCAAACTTCGGGTCGCCGTCGCGGACGCCCTTCCATGCCGCACCCATGCAGAAGCGGGTCGAGCCATTTTCCCTCGCCGTGCGAGCCACGGGCAAAACCTCGTCCACCGCCATGAGGCGCTCTTTTTTCAAGCCTGTGTTGTAGTGCGCGCTCTGGGCGCAATAACCGCAATCCTCGCTGCAACCGCCGGTCTTTACGCTAAGCAGCGTGCAAAGCTGGACCTCGTTTTTCGGCCAGAACTCCAGAAAAACCCGGCGGCTTTCCTGAATGAGATCGAAGAGGGGACGGTGGTAGATTTGTTCGAGGCTTTCCAGAGTGGGTTTCACGAAGGGCGTTTTAGTTTCCCCGCAGAAGCGAGTCAATCGGCGGTTGGGGAAACAAACCCGCTTGAACCGCGCGGCCGGGGCACTATTTTGGCGGTTCTTCCAAACCAAACACACTATGCCATTCGAACTACCCGCTCTACCCTACGCCGCCACGGCGCTTGAACCCAACATCGACGCCCGCACGATGGAGATCCATCACGGGAAACACCACGCGACCTATGTCACCAACCTTAATAAGGCCCTCGAAAGCGCCCCAGAACTCGCGGGCAAGTCGATCGAGGAATTGATCGGCAACCTCGCAGCCGTGCCCGAGGGCATACGCGGCGCCGTTCGCAACAACGGCGGCGGACATTGGAACCACTCGTTCTTCTGGAATATCATGGGCCCGAGCGCCAGCGGCTCGCCGACCGGAGCTCTTGCCGAGGCGATTAACAAAGCCTTTGGCAGCTTCGACGAATTCAAAGCGAAATTCGAAGCCGCGGGACTCGCGCGCTTCGGGAGTGGTTGGGCTTGGCTCTGCCAAAAAGCCGACAAGTCCCTCTGCATCTGCTCGACCCCGAACCAAGACAACCCGCTCATGACTGGCGTTGCCGAATGCACCGGCACTCCGATCCTCGGTTGCGATGTATGGGAGCACGCCTACTACTTGAACTACCAAAACCGCCGTGCCGATTACCTCAAGGCTTGGTGGAACACGATCAACTGGTCCGCCGTGGCGAAAAAATTCGCCGCCTGATCTAGAAAATCCGGCTTCAAACAAAACGCCCGACTGGAAACGGTCGGGCGTTTTCTTTTGAATAAAAATCCCTCATTGCACCGCCAGCGGGTGGCTGATTTTCGGAAGGACACGAGAGGTTTCGACTTCGACTTCGCGTTCCATGCCGAGGATTTCGAGCAGAACCTTCACGCGCTCCTGCGCAGGGAGGACTTGGGTGACCAAGGCGCGAATGCCGGTGAAGGGGCCCTCGACCAACTGCACCTCCTCACCAACTTGGATGCTGGACGGGATTTCGATGGTTTCGTGATCCCCCACAGACGCGCGCAACTCGGCCACGACATCGTCCGGTACGATCGAAGGAATTCCTCCGAAGCGCACGATGGTGCTCACTCCGTGGGTCCCCGCGACATGACGATGCTGGGCGCGGTAGTTAAATTTGGCAAAGACATAGCCGGGAAACATTGCCTCGGTGACTGAAAGCTTCCCGCTGCGGCGGACGCGCTCAAAGCGCAGCATTGGGCAGAAAACCTCGACGCCGACATCGTGGATGAGCATCCGGCGCGCAGCGGATTCGCTGCGGGACTTGGTCTTCACGCAGAACCAATGGAGTGCCTCGTCTTCAAAATGCGTCATGGATGGAATGTTTAAGATGGCGTAGCGGCTTGCAAGCGCAGGCGATCAATTTTAGGGATTCATCTCGAAAACAAAATGGGCGCATTCACCGGAAAGTGCAGAAGGGCTCTGCTTTTCAGGACCATAGCAATACCCGGAATCAAATCCCCCTGGCTCTGACAAGCCGAGCCAGCATAGCTGGCAGCATAGCCAACTGAACAAAGAAAAACGCATCCCGCAGCAGCAGGATGCGTTTGCCTTTTAGGAAGGAAATCCAAAAGCGCGGATTAGCGCGCGTAGAGTTCGACGACGAGCTGTTCGTTGACGATGGGATTGATCTCTTCGCGGCTCGGGATGCGAACCACAGTGCCACTGAGGTTATCCTTATCGACAAGAAGCCAATCCGGAACAGTGACGATCTGAGTGAGTTCGACACCGCGCTTGGCGAGGCGCTTGGATTTGTCGTTGCCCTTGATGGCGACGACATCACCGGCCTTGAGATTCATCGAGGAAATGTTGGTCTTGCGACCGTTGACGGTCACATGGCCGTGACCAACCATCTGGCGCGCTCCACGAAGAGTTTTCGAGAAGCCCATTTTTTGCACAACATTGTCGAGGCGGGTCTCTAGGAGTTGGAGTAGAATCACGCCCGTGACGCCTCGGCGGCGGCTGGCGATCTCAAAGTAGCGGCGAAACTGTCGCTCGAGCACGCCATATTGGTGGCGGAGCTTTTGCTTCTCGGCGAGGGCCGTCGCGTAGTCGGTCTGCTTGCGTCGGGAGCCTTTCGGGCCGTGCATACCTGGCGGATAGCTTTTATTTTCGAAGGCCTTCGGCGATCCGCCGAGGAACACGCCATAGCGGCGGCTGATTTTGGTTTTGGGTCCGGTGTAACGAGCCATTTTTAAATATTCAGTTGGATTTTTTTAGTGATCAGGGCATCAGACGCGGCGCTGTTTCGGCGGGCGGCAACCGTTGTGCGGTATCGGGGTCACATCGCGAATGACGGTGACATCCAGACCGATAGCCTGCATGGCGCGGACGGCGGATTCACGACCGGAACCCGGGCCCTTGACACGAACCTCGACCTCTTTGAGGCCGTGGCCCATGGCTTGGCGGCACGCGTCCTGCGCGACCATCTGGGCGGCGTAGGCGGTGCTTTTGCGCGAGCCTTTGAAGCCGCATTTGCCTGCACTCGACCAGCCAATCACGCCACCACGGAGGTCAGTAATGCTGACGATGGTGTTGTTGAAGCTGGCTTGCACATGGGCGATGCCCTGAGTGACGCCCTTGCTGCCTTTAGCTTTGACGATCTTGATCGGCTCGATCGTGTCGTCGAGAGAGATGCTCGCGGGAGACGGTGCTCCGGCGGCGGGTGCAGCGGCTTCACCAGCAGATTTCTTGGACTTCGGCGCTGCTTTTTTGGCAGGCGCTTTTTTGACAGGGGCGACTTCCGCCGCGGCGGCGGGTGCGGGGGCTGCTGGAGATGCAGGCTCGGCGGCAGGTGTTTGATTTTCTTCGCTCATGGTTTTTTAAAATGCAGAATTAGACTTTACCGGCCTTAGCGTCCTTGTTGCGCTGGACACCGACGGTCTTGCGGGGGCCTTTGCGGGTGCGGGCGTTTGTGCCTGTGCGCTGACCGCGCACGGGAAGTCCACGGCGATGGCGGATGCCACGGTAGCAGTTGATCGCCTGAAGGCGCTTCAGGTTGCCTTGAACCTCGCGGCGGAGATCACCTTCGATTGGAATTTTATTTGCGTTGATCGCAACGATGATGGCGTTGAGTTGCTCAGGCGAGAGATTCTTCGCTCGAATATTAGGATCAATGTTGGCCTGTTCGAGAATCTTTTTCGAGTTGCTCGGGCCCAGTCCGTAAATATACGGGAGCGAGGCTTCGATGCGTTTGTCGCCGGGAATGTCTACTCCAAGTAAGCGGGGCATTATTCGTTTTTTCTAGTTGCGGGCTTAGCCCTGTTTCTGTTTATGGCGCGGATTTTTGCAAACCACGCGAATGACATTGTTGCGGCGAACTATTTTGCACGCTTCGCACAATCTTTTTACTGAGGCTCGGACTTTCATGATTATTTGGTTGGTTGAGGTGACGACGATTCCTTGTGACGGTAGGTGATGCGACCCTTCGTGAGATCATAGGGCGACATTTCCAACACGACCCGGTCTCCTGGAAGTATGCGGATGAAGTTCAAACGCATCTTTCCGGAAATATGGGCAAGCACTCGGTGGCCGTTGTCAAGTTCGATACGAAACATGGTGTTCGGAAGTAACTCGACGACCTTTCCCGCTACTTCAATAGCGTCTTTCTTGGCCATGTCAATACTTCGGGTTGGTGGTCGGTGACCAGGACGGTGTGCTCGAAATGGGCAGATGGTTGGCCGTCGGCGGTGACAGCGGTCCATTTGTCAGGAAGGATGCGGACTTTCTCGGTTCCCAGATTTATCATCGGCTCGATGGCAAGTGTCATGCCGGCTTTGAGTTTCGGCCCGGTGCCGCACTTTCCAAAATTGGGAATCTGGGGATCCTCATGGAGGCGGCGTCCGACGCCGTGACCAACAAATTCGCGGACGACGCTAAAGCCATTTTTCAACGCTTCGGATTCGACGAAATGAGAAATGTCGCCGACGCGGTTGCCGGGACGCGCGAGCATAACGGCACCTTGCAATATCCGCTCGGTTTCGGTGAGGAGGCGCTCGGTTTCGGGATCAATAATGCCAACAGCAACCGAAGTGGCATTATCACCAATCCAACCGTCACGGATGATGCCGACATCCATTTTTACGATATCTCCGTAAGCGATCGTGCGGGAACCGCCGATGCCATGGACAATCTCATCATTAAGGCTTATACAAATGTGCCCAGGGAATCTTTTATAGCCAAGAAAGGCACTTGTCACACCAGCCTCTGACATCAACTGCGAGGCACGATGATCGACCTCGCCGGTGGTCACGCCAGGCGCGATCATGTCGGTGAGTTTCTGCAAAATTGATGCAGCGACCTCCCCGGCCTGACGCATTTTTTCAATCTCGTGGGGCCGCTTGATCGGAATCATGGGCGGGCAACAGTGCACATGACCGAGATTTCGAGAAGGGAAGAAGTGACGGCCGAATCAGCGAAATTTTTCAAGGCGGAAAGCGCGGCTAGAATCGCGACGCGAGGTAAATGGTCACGCCGGCAATCACAAGGATGCCGAGCGAGGCATACATCCAAACAAGAGTTTGGTCATTGATGGCCTGACCGCCACTACTGAGACGGCTACGTGACTCCTGTCCACTACGGATGCGACCCTTGCGGAGAAATCCATCGTAATGGCGCTGAAGAAGGTGGGTTTCGACTTGTCGCATTGTGTCAAGCACCACACCCACAATAATCAAAAGTCCCGTGCCGCCGAAAAATTGAGATGTCATGTAGGGGACTTGCATGCTTTGACTGAGCAACTGAGGAAGCACAGCAATCACTGTCAGGAAGATAGCACCCGCAAAGGTCAGGCGCGTCATCGTGAAATCAAGAAAATCAGCCGTCGGCTTACCCGGGCGAACACCCGGGATGAAGCCACCGTATTTTTTGAGATCGTCAGCAATTTGAACCGGCTGGAACTGGGTTGCCACCCAGAAATAGCTGAAGAAGAAAATCATCAGCGCGTAGAAGAAATAGTGAAGCCAACCATAGGTCAGCAGATTCGACAAATCCTGAGCCCAGCCGACACCGGGGAAAGCCATATTGAGGATGGTTGAGGGGAAAAGCAAAATCGCTTGAGCGAAAATGATCGGCATCACGCCGGCATAATTTACCTTCAGCGGCATGTATTGTGTCTGACCACCGTAAACCTTGCGGCCAACAACGCGCTTAGCGTATTGAACGCTAATTTTGCGCTGAGCCTGTGTGACGGAAATGACCGCTGAAATCACAAAAATCAAGAAAGCGATCATTAAAACCAAAACAACTGGACTGACCGCGCTCTGGGATTCTGATCCCGAGGGAACAAAAGTACGCCAAGCTTGAATCAAGCCAGCTGGCAACTGAGCGAGAATGCCAACCGTGATAATGATCGACATCCCGTTACCAATACCGCGCTCTGTAATTTGATCACCAAGCCACATCAGCAAAAGAGTGCCGGCGGTCATCGTGATAATGGTCAGAATTTGAAACCCAAGACCAGGCGTCGAAACCAGCGGTAATCCGATCTTGTTGATCGTGTCCATAATCCCGGGAAGGAAAGGATTCGCTTGAGGATTCTCAAAGGAACGAGCCAAGAGATAGGCTTGAAAAATACAAAGCCCGATCGTAGTGTATCGGGTGTATTGCATGATTTTCTGACGACCCCCGTCCTCTCGGGAAAGTTTACCAAGTTGCGGAATCACAGCGGTCAAAAGTTGCAACATGATCGAGGCACTGATGAATGGCATCACACCGAGCGAAAAAATTGCGCAGTTTGAAAGCGCGCCGCCGCTGAAAAGGTTGAATAAGGCAGCTACTCCACCAGCAGCTGCTGCATCAGCAGTATCAAGGAACCAATGCCGAAGAACCTCGGCATTAACACCAGGAGTTGTGATAGCCGACCCGGCGCGAATGATGACAATCGCGGCCAAAGTGAACAGCACACGTGTGCGCAGTTCTGGGATTTTGAAGATGTTTGCAAAGGCGCTGATCATCCCTTGAATGTGCTATCCGGCAAACTGATCAGGGTTTTCACAGAGAAGTCAGTCAAAAAATTTCGACCGTTTAGGCGGCTTCGGCTTTTGGAAGGACCACTTTGCCTCCAGCTTTCTCGATTTTGGCACGGGCAGAGTCACTGACCTCATCCACTTCGACAGTGATAGGTTTGGTGATTTCACCACGACCAAGTATTTTAACCCCATCGAAACGGCCTTTTACGAGACCATTCTTGCGAAGCGACGCTTCATTGACCATATCCCCAGCCGAGAAATGCTTTTCAAGCGAGTCAAGATTAACCACTCCGTAAACGGTTTTGAAAGCGGCATTATTAAAACCGCGCTTTGGTAGCCGACGGTAGATCGGCATTTGTCCGCCCTCAAATCCGAGGCGAATCGACCCCCCCGAGCGAGCTTTCTGACCTTTATGGCCTTTACCAGAGGTTTTGCCTTTTCCAGAGCTTTCGCCGATACCGAGGCGCTTGCGGCGGTGCTTCGCACCGGGGTTTGGTTTAAGGGTATGAAGTCTCATCAGAATCAAGCAGTAAGGGGTTCAGCGACGACAGCGGGTGCGGGCTTGCGGATGGCTTTTCCGCGAAGTTTGAAGATTTCCTCCTTCGGTCGGAGTTGAACGAGAGCGGCGATAGTGGCGTTCACCACATTCGCGTGGTTGCTTGAGCCAAGGGACTTGGCGAGAACATCGCGGATACCTACGGCTTCAAGAACAGCACGAACTCCGCCGCCAGCAATGACGCCGGTTCCCGGCGAGGCTGGACGAAGGAGAACACGACCTCCACCAGATTCACCAGTGACTTCGTGTGGTATGGTATTTTCCAGCACAGCCACTTTGACCATGCGTTTCTTGGAAGCGTCGGTGGCCTTGCGGATCGCTTCACTAACCTCATTGGCTTTGCCAAAACCGACGCCGACTTTGCCATTTTTATGGTCACCGGCTACGATGAGAGCACTGAAGCTGAATCGACGACCGCCTTTTACGACCTTGGCGCAACGATTAATGAAAACCACTTTCTCGGTGATTTCCTTGGGCTCCCTAGGTGTCTCGGGGCGTGATTGTCTTTTTTCTCTGCTTTGTTTAGGAGGCATGGTGTCGTTCTTAGAATTGGAATCCGCCTTCGCGGGCGGCATCGGCCAAGGCCTTAACTTTGCCGTGGTATTTGAATCCGCCACGGTCAAACACGACCTGGGAGATTTTTTGAGCTGTGCCGCGTTCGGCAATTAATTTGCCTACCTCGATGGCAATGGCCACATTGGCACGGGCATTGGCCTTCGCGCGTATTTCTGGTTCGGTGGTGTGAACAGAAACGAGAGTCTTTCCGAGCGAGTCGTCGATGACTTGGGCGGTGATGTGGCGGCCAGAAAAATGGACAGCCAAACGAGGGCGTGCTGGTGTGCCAGAAAGCTTCTTGCGAAGGCGGGTATGACGGAGTTTGCGTTTGTCGGTGGCGGACATGGCTTATTGTACTGTTTTGCCTTCTTTGCGGCGGAGTTGTTCGCCAGCGAAACGCACACCTTTACCCTTATAGGGCTCCGGCGGGTAGAAGGCTCGGATGTTGGCGGCGCATTGGCCAACCAATTGGTTGTCAATGCCCTCGATACTGAGCTTGGTATTATCCGCGACGGTGATTTTCACGCCTTCGGGAATATTGAAAAGGATTGGATGGGACTTGCCGAGGCTAAGGTTAAGAACCTTGCCTTGGACAGCAGCTTTGAAACCGACGCCGTGGATTTCCATGTCTCGCTTGAATCCGTTGGTAACACCAACAATCATATTGGAAATTAAAGCGCGGGAAAGACCATGAAGTGCTTTATGAAACCGGTCTTCGCCGGCGCGATTGACAGCTAAGTGATCTCCATCAACTTTTGCCGAAATCGCTTCCGGAAGTTTCCACTCAAGTTTACCCTTGGGCCCTTCGACCAGCACGGAGCTGTCAGAATTTACGGCTACTTTGACCTGCGCAGGGATGGTGATAGGTTTTTTACCGATTCGAGACATGGCTTACCAGATGTAGGCGAGTAATTCGCCGCCAATTTTTTGTTTGCGCGCCTCGTGCCCGGTAAGGATTCCACGCGAGGTGGAGAGGACCGCGATGCCCATGCCGCCGAGTACACGGGGTATCTCCCCGGCACCCACATAGCGGCGTAGACCCGGACGGCTCACTCGCTTGAGACCGGAGATGGCGCTGGTTTTGTTGACGAACTTTGTTTGGATTTTGATAGCTTGGTGGCCATCCTCGGTGACGAGTTCGGAATCCTTTATATAGCCCTCTTTCTTGAGAATTTGAGCAATATCGCTCTTGAGCTTGGAATAGGGAAGAGTGAGCGAGGACTGACCAGCTGCAGTAGCATTGCGCAAGCGGGTTAGCATGTCGGAAATAGGATCGTTCATAACAGATTAATCAGGCAGCGGGTTCAGCGGCCTTGACAGGGGCCTTTTTAGCCTTGTCGACGAAGGGCATTCCCAACTCGGTCAAGAGCGATTTCGCCTCGGCATTTGTACGCGCGGTGGTCACGATCGTGACATCAAAACCTATGTTTTTCTTAATTCGGTCAAGTTCAATTTCCGGGAAAATCGATTGATCGGCAACGCCAAGTGTGTAGTTCCCCTGGCCGTCAAATGCACGGGCCGAAACACCACGGAAGTCACGAATACGAGGCAAGGCGGTCTTAATAAGACGCTCGAGGAACTCATACATGATGCGACCACGAAGTGTCACTTTCGCGCCGATCGCTTGATCTTGCCGTAGTTTAAAATTCGAGATCGCTTTCTTCGAAGTGGTGGTCACTGGGCGTTGACCGCTGATAGTGGTCAATTCGGTCTTGGCGATTTCCAAAGCCTCCTTGGTGTCCTGCGCGGAACCGATGCAAGTGTTGATCACGACTTTCGAGATTTTCGGTATCTGGTGGATGTTTTTATAACCGTGCTTTTCACGAAGCGCGGGGAGTACGCGCTTCTTGTATTCGGTCAGGAGTTCGGGTTCTTGGCTCATGTCTTTGCTCAGGCGGCTTTTTTGGCCTTATTTACGGTAGTAGCTTTCTCCACGATTTTTACATTGGAAATATGGATTGGGCCTTCACTCTCGACAATCGCGCCGTTTGGGTGCAACTGCGATTTGCGTTGGTGTTTTTTAATCATGCGGACTCCCTCGACAATCACTTGAGCTTTTTCAGCTTTGATTTCGAGGATTTTTCCGGTGGCCCCCTTGTGGTTGCCGGAAATTACTTGAACGGTGTCGCCGCGACGAACATGGAACTTTGGCTTGCTCATAGGACCTCAGGTGCGAGGGAAATGATCTTCATGAAGTTTTTCTCACGGAGTTCGCGGGCCACAGGGCCGAAAATGCGTGTTCCACGTGGGTTCGAGTCCTTGTCAATGATGACGATCGCGTTGCTATCGAATCGGAGCGCGGATCCATCTTCACGGCGGACAGGTTGCTTGGTGCGAACGACCACGGCACGAACAACATCGCCTTTTTTGACGGTGCCGCCTGTGGAGGCCTCCTTCACATTTGCGGTAATAATATCACCGATTTGTGCGGTGGCGGTGGCCTTGCCGATGACACCGATCATGGTGGCCATGCGGGCACCAGTGTTGTCGGCGACATCAAGTCGGGAGCGGATCTGAATCATGTCTTAAAAATTAATGCTTGAGGACTTCAACGAGACGCCAACGCTTGGTTTTACTGAGCGGGCGGGTTTCCATGATGCTGACGCGATCCCCGATTTGGGCTTCATTTTTTTCGTCATGGGCATGGAACTTAGCGATATGCTTCGTGATTTTTCCGAATTTTGGATGCGGAACACGGGTCACCGTACGAACCACGATGGTTTTGTCCATCTTATTGGATACGACCTCGCCGACTCGAACCTTGCGGAGCGAGCGATGATCGGCATTTTCGGGAGCGATTGTTTCTGCCATGTCTTATTATTTATTGGATGCCTCGGCATTCTTCCGGCTGAGGACGGTTTCAATGCGGGCGATGTTGCGACGAGCCGCACGGATGAGGTGGGGTTTCTCGAGTTGGGCGCTCTGCTGTTGGATGCGAAGGTTGAAAATTTCCTCCTTCAACTCGCGTTTGCGGGCGAGAAGTTCTTTCGCGGTGAGTTCTTGGATTTCCTGAATCTTCATGGCGTAATCAGCTGGCGTGGTGACGTGTAATGAAGCGTGTGCGGACCGGAAGTTTATTCGCTGCAAGTCGCAAGGACTCGCGGGCAATTGTTTCGGATACGCCGTCCAACTCAAAAAGGATGTTTCCTGGACGAATAACAGCTACCCAGTATTCCGGTTGACCTTTCCCTTTACCCATTCGGGTTTCCGGTGGGCGGGCAGTGACGGATTTGTCTGGGAAGATTCGAATCCAGAGCTTGCCTTTGCGCTTCATGTTGCGGGTAAGGGCAACACGTGCGGCCTCGATCTGCGTGTTGGTGATCCAACCACGCTCGAGGGTCTGAAGGCCGAATTCACCGAAGTCGATCTTGATATTGCGCGAAGCGGTTCCCTTGCGGCTACCCCGCTGGGACTTGCGATACTTCACGCGTTTTGGCATCAATGGCATAACTTTGTCCTTTTACTTAAAATTAAACTCAAACCGCAGTCGGGGCAGCATCGGCCTCATGGGCCGGGCTGGAACGCACGATAACTTCTTTGGCTTTTTCGGGCTCAACTTCGACTTTTTTGCAAATCCAGCATTTTACACCGATTTTTCCAGCAACAGTCTCAGCTTCGGTGAAGCCATAGTCGATCGGGGTACGGAGAGTGTGGAGGGGAACTTTGCCCTCGTGGTAACGCTCGGTCCGCGCGATTTCAGCCCCGCCCAAACGACCAGCACAACGGATTTTTATGCCAAGAGCACCTTGATCCATTGTGAGTTGCACGGCGCGCTTCATGGCGCGACGGAATGAAATTCGGCGCTCAAGTTGTGAAGCAACATTTTCAGCAACAAGTTGCGCATCGAGATCGGGATTCTTGATTTCAACGATATCGATTTTAACCTGCTTACCTCCAGCGATGTCACTGACTTCCTTTGTGAGATTCTCGATTTCCTGGCCACGGCGGCCAATGACCACACCTGGACGGGCGGTGTGGATAGTCACGCGGACGCTGTTCCAAGCGCGCTCAATAACGATCCGGGATATCGCAGCCTGTTTGAGTTTTTTCTTTAGCGCGGTGCGAATTTTATCGTCGGCTATCAGGTAGTCGGCGAAATCTTTGCGCGAGGCATACCAGCGGGAACCCCAGTCGCGTGTGACGGGGAGACGGAATCCGATCGGGTTGACTTTTTGTCCCATGATTAATCCTTAGTTTCCGCGGCTGTAGCTGCGGATTCGGTTTGAGCGGCCGGGGCAGGCTCGGCAGCAAGGGCCTTCGATTTAGCGGAGGCTTTTTTGGTTGTTTTTTGTTTCTTTTTCTTCGGTTTGTCCTCGCGGCGGAGGATTTGGATTTCGTCGGTCAGGACAACGCGGATATGACTGGTGCGCTTACGGATCGGCCCGGCACTGCCGCGAGCTTTTGGCTGAAAACGATTGAGGGTGGGCCCCTCACCGACCACTGCTTCCTTCACGACGAGGTCGGAAACATTGAGACTGTTATTGTTCTCGGCGTTGGCAATCGCGCTCTGAAGTGTCTTGAGTATCAATCCGGCGGCTTTTTTTGGAGTGAAACGCAAAAGATCAAGGGCATCCGTGGCGGGAAGTCCTTGAATGGCGCGTGTGACCTCACGGGCTTTGAAGGCCGAGATCTTGGCGAACCTATTTATCGATTTTACCTGCATGTCTTTTGTTGTTTATTTTTTGGCATCCACCCTTAGGGCATCGCCTTTTTCCACTCGCATATTTTCCGAGTTGAGATTTTGAATCACGGAACCGCTGATGCGTTCCCGCACATCGATGACTTTGGCATTCCCGATCAGTTTTCCGTCCCTTAGGATAATAAATGGCATCCCGACTTTTATTCCGTTGATTAAACCAATATTAGCCACAATAAGAGATAGATCTTCTTTATAATCTACAACTTTACCATCTTGTAGGCTATCTAGCTTATTGATGTCATTGTTGTTTGAGTTTCCGAGAATTTTTGCTGTTGCTCTTAACTCTGCTTCGACTGCAACCCTCGCTTCAGTTTTAATTTCCCCCGAGGTTTTTACTACAACAGCGATCGCCTCGCTTAAACGAATAAGTTGTTCGCTCGCTGCTTTATTTTGCTCATTGAGAACGCGGAGTTCGCGGATTGCTTGGAGTAATCTAGCTTCTAATCGGGAATGATCGTTGTCTATATCAGCCAAGCCTAGCGCCTCCAACCTGAGTTTTGCTTCGGAGAGTTGGCGTTTAAAGATTTCCGCCTCCGTGTTCGCTGATGCAATTCCTTCGGATAGGTTTTTGTTTTGCGTTCGCGCCAAGAGAAGTTTTTCTTTTAAAGCGGCAACATTATCTGTATCTGAATCAGGAAATGTGTATTCCTGATCCAAATTGCCTGATTCAAAATCTGTCAAAGATCGGTCGTCCCGTGCCGAAGCCCCTGAGAGCGCCAACAGGAACACGAGAGATGCCGCCGTGGCGACAACCCTCATTATCTATTTTGTCACTTTTGCGGTGTGAGAACCGTGTTTCTTGAAAATACGAGTAGGCGAAAATTCGCCCAGTTTGTGGCCAACCATATTCTCGGTCACGAAAACGGGGATAAATGTTTTGCCGTTGTGTACATTAAAGGTGTGGCCAACGAAGTCTGGTGTGATAGTGCTGCGACGGGACCAGGTTTTGATGGGTTTCTTTGTGCCGGAGTCGTTCAACCGGTCTATCTTGTCGAGGAGCTTCCACTCCACAAACGGGCCTTTTTTCAGTGAGCGTGCCATGGATTAGTTCTTCGATTTGGCCTTGCGGCGCTGGACGATAAATTTGTCGCTGGGTTTGTGCTTTGTGCGGGTCTTGAAGCCCTTTGCAAGCTGACCCCAAGGGGACATCGGATGGTGACGACCGCCACCGCCCTTGCTCTTGCCTTGTCCGCCACCCATGGGATGGTCGACAGGGTTCATGACCATGCCGCGGACATGCGGGCGAACACCTAGCCAGCGACTGCGGCCTGCCTTGCCGGCCGAGACATTCATGTGATCTGTATTTCCGACTTGGCCAATCGTGGCATAGCAATTTTCGTTGATGCGACGGATTTCGCCGGAGGCAAGTTTTAAAAGCGCATATCCCCCTTCTCGGTTGGCAAGCGTTGCAAATGACCCTGCACTACGAATCATTTGACCTCCACGACCAGGTACGAATTCCACATTGTGGACTTGGGTGCCAAGGGGTATGAATTTCATTGGAAGAGCGTTGCCGACATTTGGCTCGGATTTATCGCCAGCGCTTACCTTCATGCCGACAACCAATCCGACGGGAGCAAGGATATAAGCCTTTTCGCCATCAGGGTATTGTATAAGCGCGATGCGGGATGTGCGATTGGGATCATATTCGATCGCCACGACATTGGCTACGATATCACGGCGA
>JBIPMC010000116.1:0-6323 GCA_044369345.1 Terrimicrobiaceae bacterium | reverse complement strand
CCTCCAACAACTCGGCCTCGGCGCGCTTGCGCTCGGTGACATCGTGACTGGCGAGGATCAGCGGGTCTTTGATCACCGTGGCATTCGCCAAAAAATCGCGATACTCACCGGTTTTCGATTTCACATGGAACGGCACATCGCGCGCAGGCGTGGGATTTTCCCTCGAGCGTGCAATTAAATCCCTCCACCACGCGATGCCCTGGACCTGCACTTCGGGGTCCGGAAAATTCAACTCCACGAGCTTCTTAATCGTGGGAGCATCGTCGACCGTGAAGCCAAGAAGTCGGGTGAATTCCTTGTTGATGAGTATAATTTCTCCATCATCCGAGGTTTTGCAGGTGGTCACCGGGATTGGCAGGTTGTCTAGGATCAGGCGCAGGGAGGCCTGACTCTCCTCGGCAACCACGCTGTCGGTGAGGTCAAAATTCAAGCCCGTCATGAGCGCGGGCTTGCCATCGGCATCCCGCTCGACAGTGAAAATCGAATGCACATGCCGGATCGAACCATCCGGGCGAACGGCTCGAAATCTCTGCTCGCCGGAGTCGCCATTTTCCAAAGCGTCCAACACGACCTGCTCCGCGCGCGCCAAATCCCCGGGGTGAACATAGTTGTCCCAACGACCGCTGAAATCCTCCGGCCGGATTCCGTAGATGCGAAAAACCCCGTCATCCCAAGTCTGGGTCTGCGTTTTAAAATCAAATTCCCAATACCCCATCCCGGCCACGGCAGCAGTGAGGTGGAGCCGGCCCTTCGCCCTTTCGAGCGCGAGCTCGGTTTCTTTGTGGCGGGTAATGTTAAGCATTTGCAACATCATCAGGCAGGGGGCTTCTTCGAATTTGGTGAGGAACACATCGGTGAACAACCGCTCGCCGTCCGACGCAGGAAATTCCAGATCCATGCAGCGCGAAGGCAGCGAGCCGGAGACCACATCCTCCCAGGCCTTCCGGAAAACCTCGCGGCTGGCGGGCTCGAGGATTTCATCGAAACGCTTTCCTAGGAATTCCCTGGCGGGGCGCTTGAAAATGTTTAAAAGCGCGGGGTTCAGGCATATCCACACGCCGTTCCCATCCAGCAAGCCGTGTCCGAGGTAGGACTTCCGGCACCACTCGGGCAAGACGGCCATGGGCTCTACTCCTTCAAGCGAACCAAAAGATCGCCGGTATCCACGGCATCGCCGGCCTTGGCGAAAAGCTCGCCGATCACACCATTGGCCGGAGCGTAAAGCGTGGTCTGCATTTTCATCGCCTCAAGCGTGAGAATCTTGTCGCCCTTGGCCACACGCGCGCCCACGCCGACATCCATCGAGCTGAGCATTCCCGGAATCGGCGCGCCGACCTCGTTGACATTCGAGTCGTCGGCTTTCGGCCTCGCGGCGGCTTTGGTCTTAAGCGAGCGGTCGATCGCCGTGGCCTCGCGCGGCATACCGTTGAATTCGAAAGAAACAATGCGGCGGCCATCATTCACGGCATCGCCGACATTGATGAGCTTCACAAAAAGCGTTTTACCCTGCTCGATATCGATGGCGATTTCCTCGCCGGATTTGAGGCCGTAGAAAAACGCGGGCGTCGGGAGTTTCGAGACATCGCCGAACTCGCGCGTGATTTTCCAGAAGTCGGCAAAAACCCCGGGATACATGAGGTGGCTGTAGAGATCGTCCTCGGTCGGCTCGCGCTTGAGCTTCGTGGCGAGTGTGGCGCGGACCTCCTCGAGATCGACCTTCGGCGCGCGGGCCTTGGCGGGCTTGGTTTTTCCAAGCACGACTTCGACGAGCTTTTTCGGCCAGCCTCCCATCGGCTCGCCAAGTCCTCCCGCGAGCATGTCTCTTACCGACTCGGGGAAGGCCGTGCCGGGCTCGAGATTCAGCACATCGGCGGGCTTGATGCCGCGCGTGAAAAGGAAGAGCGCCATGTCGCCGATGACCTTGCTGGAGGGCGTGACTTTCACGATGTCTCCGAAGAGGTGGTTCACCTCGGCATAGCAACGCGCGATCTCCGGCCAGCGGTGCGAGATACCCATGCTTGCGGCTTGCTCCTTCAGATTCGTGAACTGCCCGCCGGGCATCTCGTGCACATAGACCTCGGCGCTGCCCGTGCGCGGAGAGGTGTCGAACGGAGCGTAGAACGAGCGAACCTGCTCCCAGTAAACGGCGAATTCCTCGAGTGCGTCGAGATCGAGGCCCGAGTCGCGTGGGGTGTTTTGGAGCGCGGCGACGAGGCTATTGAGGTTCGGCTGCGAGGTGGACCCGGACATCGAGGAAATCGCGGCGTCCACCACATCCACCCCGGCCTCGGCGGCCATGAGGAGCGAGGAGGAATTCACTCCGCTCGTATCGTGGGTGTGGAAATGCACCGGCAGCGAAACCTCCTCGCGCAGCGCCTTGATCAAAGCACGAGCGGCGAAGGGCCGGCACAGACCGGCCATGTCTTTCACCGCGAGGATGTGCGCGCCCATTCTCTCGAGCTCCTTCGCGAGGCCGATGTAGTATTTCAGCGAATACTTCGTGCGCTTGGGATCGAGGATGTCACCGGTGTAGCAGACCGTGCCCTCGCAAATGCCGCGCGTGTGCTTCCGCACCGCCTCCATCGCAGAGCGCATGTTCGGGAGGTCGTTGAGCGAATCGAAGATCCGGAAGATGTCCATGCCGCACTCGGCCGAGTGCTTGATAAAACCGGCCACGACATTCGGCGGGTAGTTCGAGTAGCCGACGGCGTTCGAGCCGCGCAGGAGCATTTGGAAGCAGATGTTCGGAATCCGCTCGCGGATTTCGCGGAGGCGGTCCCAAGGGTCTTCGTAAAGAAACCTCATCGAGGCATCGAAGGTCGCCCCGCCCCACATCTCGAGGCTGAAAAGCTCGGATGATCGGCGCGCCACGGCATCGGCCACGGCGAGCATGTCGTAGGTGCGAACACGCGTGGCCAGGAGCGATTGGTGCGCATCGCGGAAGGTGGTGTCGGTGAAAAGCAGGCGCTTTTGTTTCCGCGCCCACCCGGCGAATTTCTCGGGCCCGAGCTCGAGTAAAAGCTGGCGCGTTCCCGGCGGTGGCGTCTTCTTGCCGTCGTAGGCGGGACGCCGTGCGGGCTCCAGAGGTACAGAGATGCGGTGGCCTTTCGCCTGCGGGTTGCCGTTCACAATCACATCAGCAAGGAAGGAAAGCAGGCGCGAGGCGCGATCGCGGCGGGGCTTGAACTCAAACAACGACGGCGTCGTATCGATGAGCGTGGTCGTGGCCTGGCCGGCCGAAAACTCGGGATTGAGGATGACATTTTCGAGGAACGGAATGTTCGTCTTTACCCCACGGATGCGAAATTCGCGGAGCGCGCGGAGCATGCGTTGCATCGCGATCGGGAAGGTCTGCCCGCTCGTGGTGACTTTGGTGAGAAGCGAGTCGTAGAACGGCGTGATCACGCTGCCGGTCGTGCCCATGCCGCTGTCGAGTCGCACGCCGAATCCCGCCGCGCTGCGGTAGGTGACGATCTTGCCGTAGTTCGGCATGAATTTGTTCGCGGGATCCTCGGTGGTGATGCGGCATTGGATGGCGAAGCCGTTGCAGGGGATCGCGTCCTGTTTGGGCAGCGCGAGCTCGGGGCCGTGGAGCGAGGCACCAGCGGCCACGAGGATTTGGGAGCGTACGAGATCGATGCCAGTGACCTGCTCGGTGACCGTGTGCTCGACCTGAATGCGGGGGTTCATCTCGATGAAGAACCACTCTTTTTTGTCCACATCGTAGAGGAACTCGATCGTGCCGGCGTTGTTGTAGCCGATGCCGGCGGCGAGGCGCACCGAGGCCTCGCAAAGCTCGCGCCGGATGCCGGGATCGAGCGCCACGGCCGGCGCGATCTCGACCACTTTCTGGTGGCGGCGCTGCACCGAGCAATCGCGCTCGTGAAGGTGAAGGACATTCCCGTGGCGGTCGCCCAGAATTTGCACCTCGATGTGCTTCGCGCGCGGGATGTATTTTTCGAGAAACACAGCGGGATTTCCAAATGCCCGACCAGCCTCACCCTGCGCCTCGTCGAGTAGCGGCGCCAAATCCCCGGGCTCCGTGACGACGCGCATGCCGCGCCCGCCACCGCCGAAGGCCGCTTTGATGATGAGCGGGAAGCCGATTTTTTTCGCGATCCGCAACGCCTCGGCACGCTCGGTCACTGGATCCTTAGTGCCGGGGAGCACGGGGACATCGAGCTTCTGGGCAAGCGTGCGGGCGGCGGTCTTGTCGCCCATGTTTTCGAGCAACTTCACATCCGGGCCGACGAAAGTGATCCCGGCCCGCTCGCAGGCGCGGGCGAACTCGGCGTTTTCGGAAAGAAATCCGTAGCCGGGGTGGATCATGTCCACGCCACGCTCGCGCGCGAGGGCGATGATGCCCTCGATGTCGAGATACGCGCCGACCGGGCCCTTGCCTTCGCCCACGACATAGGCCTCGTCGGCCTTGAAGCGGTGCTGTGTGTACCGATCTTCCTGCGCGTAAATCGCAACGGTTCGCATGCCGAGTTCTGTGGCGGCTCGAAAGACGCGGATAGCAATTTCGCTTCGGTTCGCGGCGAGGAGGGTTTTTCCGGCGACGCTGATGGTTGTGGGAAGGGCTGTGGATTTCATGCGGGAACGAAAACTCGCGATGGTATATTTTGGTGATCTCCGGAAGGCAATCCTTCCACGGCATGGGATGTTTCCCGTATCGTCCGGCGCATGGATGCTGCGGAAGTTTTGATTGCCGTCGATCCGTCTCTTCGCGGGACGGGATTTGCCGTGCTGGAGCAGTGCTGCGGCAAAGTGCGCTGCCTCCATTTCGATGTGGTAAAAAACCCTCCCAAACTCACGCAGGCCGGCTGCCTCCTGGAAATCCACACCCGTCTCTGCGACGCCATCAAGCAATTCCATGCCGCCGCCATGGCTGTGGAGAGCGTGATTTTTGTGCAAAGTTTCCCGACCGCCATCACGCTCGGATCTGCTCGGGGAGCCGCTCTCCTGGCCGCAGCCCACCACGGGCTCACCATCCACGAATACGCCCCGCGCCGCGTTAAGCAGGCCGTGGTCGGACGCGGTGGAGCACAAAAAAACCAGGTCGCTTTCATGATCCGATCTCTCCTCGGTCTCACCGTTACGCCCCCACCTGATGCCGCCGACGCCATCGCCGTCGGCCTCACCCATTTCCAAACCGCGAAATTTCCCGCCCGCCGATGAAAATCCTCACTCCGGGCCGGATGTCGTTCGAGGCCGCCCTTGTACTTCAGGAAAATCTCGTCGCCGAGTTGCAAGCCAACCGGGCCGAGGAAACCCTTGTCCTGCTCGAGCACGAGCCGGTCTTCACGATCGGCCGCACCCGCGACCACTCGAGTCTGCGCCCAAACCTCCCCCACCCTGTTTTTGAAACCAACCGAGGTGGCCAAGCCACCTTCCATGGCCCGGGCCAACTTGTCGGCTACCCGATCCTCGACCTCGGGCAGCGCGGGCGCGATCTCCATCGCTACTTGAGGTTTCTCGAAGACTTGCTGATCGAGCTTTCAGCCAGCTATGGCGTCACCGCCCAAAACCGCGAAAGTCTCACAGGGGTCTGGGTCGGCCCGCGCAAACTCGCCTCACTCGGCGTCGGGGTCAGAAAATGGATTTCGATGCACGGCTTCGCCATCAACATCACCCGCGAGTCCACCCAAGCCTTCACACACATCACGCCTTGCGGCCTCAGCGGCGTGGAAATGACCAGCCTCGCTCATGAAAGCGGCGCAGGCATTTCCCTGGAGGACGCCCTCGCGCGCACGGCGGATTTATTTATGAAGCGTATCGATCATTTAACCAATTCACGAACCCTATAAAAGTTGCAGGCCGCCGCAACGATTGTTACGACGGCCTGCTGTTCCCCCCAGAACGAGATCACCATCTCACGACTCTCCGGATCGCGCAATACTTTTTTTTATTTCCCCCCCCGTTGCCTCAAAAGTTTTGACACCGAGGGCTGTTGGCAAGCGAAGGCAGGGCAAGGTCGTTGACTCAAAAAAGAGGACACCGGCAAAGGAAAGGAATGCCGATGAGTCGAAAGATAGCCGAAGAGGTGTTGCCGCGTATGCGGCAACGGTATGTGGAAAGGGGCCGATCGCGCCAGGATTGGAGTTCGGCATCGAGTTTGGCGGCAGCAGCGCTGACCTGGGTGGAACTGACGGAATGCCCGCAGAGTTCCTCGACGATTTTGGTAACTTTGCGTGTCGAGACGCCTTGGACATACCTCTCAGCCAGAGAGAGCATGAGGGCTCATTCGCTGCGGATGCCTTTTTCGAGGGCGCTGGGATAAAAGCTCACGCCGTCGCGAACCTGGGGGATACGGAACTGGA
>JBIPMC010000115.1:0-6337 GCA_044369345.1 Terrimicrobiaceae bacterium | reverse complement strand
TGAGAAGGACATGGTTTTGATCGAGCCACTCGCGGTAGGGATGCTCGTGGATGATTTCGTTTTTGATCTCCTCGTCGGAAATGATGCGGCCCTTCGAGGTATCGACCAGGAACATGCGGCCGGGCTGGAGGCGGCCTTTTTGCTCGATGCGCTCGGGAGCAATCGGAAGCACGCCGGCTTCGGAAGCCATGATGACGAGGCCGTCTTTTGTGACCCAATAACGCGAGGGGCGAAGGCCATTGCGGTCGAGCGTGGCGCCGATGACCGTGCCGTCGGTGAATGCCACGGATGCCGGGCCGTCCCATGGCTCCATGAGGCAGGAGTGGTATTCGTAGAACGCGCGCTTGTCGTCGGGCATGTTCTCGTTCAGTTCCCACGGCTCGGGGATCATCATCATCACGGCGTGCGGCAACGAGCGGCCGGAGAGGGTGAGAAGCTCAAGACAGTTGTCGAACATCGACGAATCGGAGCCGTTGCTATTGATGATCGGCAGGATTTTTTTGATGTCGTCGCCAAAGACTTTGCTGGAAAGGCGAGCCTCGCGGGCGCGCATCCAATTCACATTACCGCGCAGGGTGTTAATCTCGCCGTTGTGCGCGATGAAACGGTAGGGGTGCGAGCGATCCCAGCTCGGGAAGGTGTTCGTGGAGAAGCGCGAGTGAACGAGGCCGATGGCGGACTCGAAATCCTCGGCTTTGAGGTCGAGAAAATAGCGGTCCACCTGTTCGGGCATAAGCATGCCCTTGTAGATCATGGTGCGGCTGGAAAGGCTCGGGATATACCAGATCGGATCCATGCCGGTGCCGCGGATCGCGTGGTGCGCGCGCTTGCGGATGATGAAAAGCTGGCGCTCAAAATCGAGCACATCGGTGCAGCCGGCTTTGCGCTCGAGGAACACCTGTCGCATCCGGGGCTCGCTCGCGAGGGCGGTGGCGCCCAGCATCGAGTTGTCCACGGCCAGTTCGCGCCAACCGAGGATCGACAGACCCTGCTCGGCGGCGATTTTTTCAAAAGTCTCCTGAGCGGCCTTGGCCTCGGACTCCTCGGGCGAGGTGAAAACCACACCTGCGCCGTATTTTCCAAGTTCGGGAAGTGTAATGCCCTGTTCGGCACAAGCACGATGGAGGAATTTGTCGGGCATCTGCGTGAGGATGCCGGCTCCGTCACCGGTGTTGTGCTCGGCGCCGACCGCTCCGCGGTGGTCGAGATTCAGCAAAATGGTCAACGCATCGCGGACAATGGCGTGCGATTTTCGTCCATGGATATCAACGATGAAGCCGACGCCGCAGGCGTCATGCTCGAATGCCGGATCGTAGAGGCCCTGCTTGGGTGGCGGGCCGGTGAGGCGCGTTTTTTTGTTTTCCATGGTTTCCTTTATTTAATCCCTTGCCCGCTCCGCCGAAGGGCGTGTCCAACGGGTCTTCGAAGCAAGCAGGGAAAATTACCCATCACTGGCAAAATCGCACAATGGTTTTTTGCGATTTTTTGGGGTTCGGGAAAACTGCGCGGTCAGACTTGGGCGACAGCGCCCTCGCGGATCGCGGCAGAGAGCGTTTCCCAGGGCAGTGTCGCGCACTTCACGCGCTGGGGGAAACGGTGCACGGCTCCGAGCGCGCGCAGGGCGGTGAGACTTTCGATGGCAGGCACGACCTCGCCGGTGGTGGCGAGTTTGCGAAAGTCTCCCGCCAGCGCGGTGGCTTCGTTGGTTTTCAAGCCCGTAACGGCACCTGTCATGAGCGAGCCCGACGCCGTGCAAATCGCGCACGCGCTCGCCTGGAAACGCACGGCCTCGAGCTTGTCATCCACGATCCGCAGCTCGACCGAAAGCTCGTCGCCGCAAAGGGCATTGTGGCCATCGGCTCGGTGGGTGGGGTTTTCAAGCGGGCCGTGGTTGCGCGGACGCCGCGAGTGCTGGAGCAAAATCTCCTGATAGAGTTCGTCCGTGTTCATGGATTAAAAAACCGGATCGCCTCCGCGATCGCCTCCACCAACTGGTCGGCCTCGGCAGCAGTGTTGTAAAAATGGAAGCTCGCCCGCGCGGAAGCCGGGGCGCCGAGCTTTCGCATGAGCGGCTGCGCGCAGTGGTGCCCGGCCCGGATGGCGACTCGGCGGTCGTTGCAAAAAAACGCAAGGTCGTGGGCGTGGACTCCCTCGACGGCAAAAGTGACGAGGTGCGCACGGGCTCCGCTCGGCCCGAAAACACGAACACCGGAGAGAGCGCGGAGTTTTTCGGCAGCGTATTCGGCGAGGGCCGAGGAGTGGGAGGCGATGTTTTCGAGGCCGATGGAATCGACAAAATTTAGCGCGGCGTGGAGCCCTGCTGACTCGATGATGGCGGGAGTTCCCGCCTCGAACCGAGCTGGCGGTGGGCGGAACTTCGCGCTGGTGAATTCCACGCGATCCACCATCTCGCCGCCGAATTGCCAAGGTGGCATCTGCGCGAGGATTTCGTGGCGGCCGTAAAGAACCCCGATGCCCGTCGGGCCGCACATTTTGTGAGCCGAGCACGCGAGGAAATCGCAACCAATCTCCTGCACATCAACAGGAATGTGCGCCGCGCTCTGGGCTGCATCGATCAAAGTCGTCACGCCGTTTTCCCGTGCGAGGTGGCAGAGTTCCTTGACCGGATTTTCGACCGCCATGGTGTTCGAGATATGGGTGAAAGCTAAAATCCTCGGGCGCTCGGCGAGCAAAGTCCGCGCCGCTTCGAGATCGAGGCCCGCGCCATTTTCCAGCACTGGCACATATTTAATTGTCGCCCCGGTTCGTGCGGCGAGTTGCTGCCAGGGCACCATGTTGCTGTGGTGCTCCATCTCGGTGAGCAAGATCGTGTCGCCGGACTTCAAATTCTGCCCGCCCCACGCAAAGGCGACGAGGTTCACCGCCTCGGTCGTTCCGCGTGTAAAGACGATCGATTCCGCCGTGGCCGCGTTGAAAAACTTCCGCGTCCGTTCTCTCGAGCCCTCGTAAACTGCCGTCGATCGCTCGCTGAGTTCATGGATGCCACGGTGGACATTCGCGTATTCATGGCCCGCGAACTCCCGCATCCGCTCGATCACCGCGCGCGGCTTTTGGGTGGAAGCACCGTTGTCGAGATACGCGCCCGGATTGTCTCCATCCAAAAAAGGAAACTCCCGGCGCCACCTCTCCACATCGGCCATCAAGCTGGGCATGGAATTTTTTTCGCTCAATGTGGCCTCAGTAAGACTTCGCCCAGACGACACGCTGTTTGCTCGGCTCGCCGCTGAAGGGGCACACGCCGGGCTCGGGGTTTTCCTCGAAAGGAATGCAGCGGATCGTGACCTTCAAGTCAGCTTTGATCTGCTCTTCGACGGCGGCGGAGCCGTTCCAGTGCGTGACCGCGAAGCCGCCGTGAATCTCGGGTTTGGCGGGGTTTTTTGGAGTGAAAAATTGGTAGAACTCCTCCTTCGAGTCGATGCGCTGCATGTGGGCATCGCGGAATTCCGTGGCGCGGCGCAGGAGCGCGGATTGGATGTCGTCCAGCATCGGCGCCACGCGGACGGGGATTTCAGCGAGAGGGAGAAATTCCTTTTCCTTGTGGGCGCGGTCGCGGCGGGCCACGGCGGCCGTGCCTTGCGCGAGGTCGCGCGGGCCGATCTCAATGCGGATCGGAACGCCCTTCTTGATATGCTCCCAAGTTTTCACGCCGCCTCCGAGATCGCGGGTGTCCACCTCGACTCCCAGCGGCGCGCCGTGGAAGGAAATGGCGCGGAGTTCGGCGGCGAGTTTTTCGGCGGCCTCGAGGATGGCGGCTTTCGAGTCCTCTTTCGGCGTGATCGGAAGAATGACCACATGCGTGGCGGCGATGCGCGGCGGGACGACCAGGCCGTCGTCGTCGGAATGCATCATGATCAGGGTGCCGATGAGGCGTGTGCTCACTCCCCAGCTGGTCGTCCAAGCGTGCTCGAGTTGACCGCCACGGCCTTGGAATTCGATACCTGCGGCTTTGGAGAAATTCTGCCCGAGGAAATGCGAGGTTCCGGCTTGGATGGCTTTGCGATCCTGAACCATCGCCTCGATGCAATAGGTGCGGAGTGCGCCGGGGAAGCGTTCGCTTTCGCTCTTCTCACCGGTGAGAACCGGCAACGCCAAAAAGTCCCGCGCGAATGTCTCGTAAACGCGCAGCATTTTCATCGTCTCCTCTTCGGCCTCCGCACGCGTTTCGTGGGCGGTGTGGCCCTCCTGCCAGAGGAATTCGGCGGTGCGGAGAAACAGGCGTGGACGCATTTCCCAGCGGACGACATTCGCCCATTGGTTCAGCAGAATTGGCAGGTCCCGCCAGGATTTCACCCAGCGCGCGTAGGCCGCGCCAATGATCGTCTCGGAGGTCGGACGCACCACGAGCGGCTCGGAAAGCTCCCCGGCGGGCACGAGTTTTCCATCCTTGGCTTCGAGGCGGTGATGGGTGACGACGGCGCATTCCTTCGCGAAGCCCTCGACATGCGCGGCCTCCTTCTCGAGGTAGCTCAGCGGAATGAAGAGCGGGAAGTAAGCGTTCTTGTGTCCCGTGGCCTTGAACATTCCGTCGAGCACGGCCTGCATCCGCTCCCAGAGCGCGTAGCCGGTCGGTTTGATGACCATGCAACCGCGCACCTCGGAGTTTTCGGCGAGGTCCGCTGCGCGGATGACCTGTTGATACCACTCGGGAAAATCCTCGTCGCGCCGGGGCGTGACGGCCGTCTGTTGTTTGTCGCTCATGGGGGCGGAATCATTGCGGGAGCGGCTCTCCGGTAAAGTTCTTTTCTCGGAAAAAACCTGCGTTGCCGGGTTACGGCACGAAATGCCCGCCGTTGATGCTCGGCCAGCAGCCACGAAGGGAGGGCGCGTGGATTTTCAGGGAGGGATTCGATCGAATCCAACCGGGCTCGCCTTTTTCATCCACAAAGGCAACGCCCATTGGCATGTCGGGTTGCTCGTCCGCAAGCTGGGTCAACTCCTCCCGCGCACTCTCGTGAAAATCCGTCCATTCGTTCTTCATCGCGATTGGGTCGAGGTTCCGAGCTTGGATTTCATAAACCGAGGCTGGATCAATCCGTGCGAAGCGAACCACCATCATGTAAAGAGAAAGCGGACTGAAACCGGGATCCTTGCCGCAAGCAGCCCAAAGAATCGCCTCGAGAGGATAGATGCGGCTCAACTCGACGATGTCGATGTAGTCGCGTGTTTCGGTGCGCGCGGCAAGGGCCAGCGCTTTGTTTATCGCCATGTCGAAAAGATGGAGCCTCCAGCCCAGCACCTCGTCGCGGACAATCGGAAAAAATCGCCACGCCGAATCCTGCGCCCAGTCGATTTCCACGGATTCGTCGCCCCTGGAAATCCGGGCTTTCCGGAAGGTGGAAGGATTTTTCCAGCATTCTTCATGGTTGATAAAATCAACCGTGTAACCAGCGGCACTCAATGCGGACACATCCCGCTCGCTCGAGACCACCAAATCCTCCACGGCCTCATGAAAAAGATCGAAGTCCTTGGAAAAACGGGCGGACTCGTCGGGCGCGTTCAAGACAATACCTCCCGCAAAATGACTCAAATCCGAGCGGTTGGTAACGATGGTCTCGAGAACCTCTTTTTGAAAAAGAGTTAAAGGCATTTGCGAAGCTCCTGGGCGGCCCGCCACGCTCGTTTGTCTCCATATTCCCGCAGGTGTTTTATTACCAATGGCACATCATCCCGATTGCGGACTTTCGCATCCGGATGCCGGAACCAAAAACACTCCTTGAACTCGCGCACCAACGCCTCCGCGCGGGCAACCAACGGATCGACCGCCTGATTCACCGTGTATGCGGCGGCTGGCTCCTCAAGTTTCATGCGGCTAAAGCTAAAATAAAAAAGGGGACTCCGCAAAGTTGGAAAAAAACCTGCGTGCGGCAGAGATTGAGGGCATAGTTCGGGCGATGATGTGGAAAATTCTGGCGGCTTGGTTTGCGATGGTGGCGGTGGCTTTTGGCTCCGAGCCTTCGGCGGAGGAAATTCTCGCCGCCGCGCGGATGAACCCCGTCGGGCATGCGGTGGCGTTGCGCGCGCAACTCCGCGCGGGCTCGGCGAAGGTGCCGTTTTTGCTGGAGGTGCGCGATGGTGCGGTCCGTTACCTTTTTGAAAATCCCAGCGAGGAAATCCAGCTGCGTCTCGAGGAAAGCGGCTCTGTTTTGGAGGAGGTCAAAACCGGCGGAGCGAATCCTGTGGCCGTTGCGCGGTTGGATGACTCGGTGCGTGGCGGGTTGATCACCTACGAGGATTTGGCGCTGAAATTTCTCTACTGGAAAAATCCGGAGCTGCTGGGGAGCGAAACCGTCCGTTCGCGCGATGCTTGGAAAATCGA
>JBIPMC010000114.1:0-6350 GCA_044369345.1 Terrimicrobiaceae bacterium | reverse complement strand
TGGTGCGAATGTGCGCCGTGCTGAGCGGTCTGTCGAACGGCTGCGCAGCGGCTTGAGGTCTAGAAATTATCCAGCGGCATAAATCATAGCCCCGTGCACCAGGATGGCTTCACCAGATCAAACCGGATTTTTTTGAATGTAGAGCTGATAGAGTGGAAGATTCGGCAGGATGCGGAGCTTCTGGGAATAGAGAGTGGTAAATGCATCGATCGCTGCTTTAGGTAAAAGCAGAGGGTTCTCCGTTCCGGGACGCATCGGCGACCAGAGGTAGTCGTCAAATGCCATCACTCCGCCGGGATTAAGAAGTTGGAATCCAAGAACAGCATCCCCCAAAACATCGGGAGCTTGGTGGCTTGCATCAATGCTTATGAAATCAAATGGCTCCGTCCCTTCGGCAACAAGTCGCACCAATTGAGGCAGGGAATATCCCTCGCGGATTTCTACTTTGGCCGCAGAACCCACGGCAGCGATATTGGACTCGAATCGTGCCCTAAGGGTTGCGAGTTCCATACCTTTATGCTCGATACCACCTTGAAAACTATCGATCGCGACTATTGCAGACTCCGGCGACTTGCAAAAATTCTCTAGTAGCCAGCAAGTGGATTTTCCCTCGAAAACGCCAACTTCCAAAACACGCAGGTGCGGTCTTTTTTGTGTGATCCGAGAGAGCAAAAATTGCCAACTTGGGATACTACGACTGAACCAGTCTTGAGTGAAATGAGCACCAGGTTTGGACATAAATTAGAAGTATTTTTTTAATTAAATTAGGTTAAGATATCCGAAAACGAATCTCGCGGATGGCCTTTTTGCCGAAGCGGGTTTGGAGTTTTGCAAGGATTTCGCTTTTCCAGTTTCGCTCGAGTTCGTAGCGGACGCTGGGCTGGAGGACTTGGATACTGAGGACACCGGCGCTCAGGCCAGCAGGCGTGGCGTGGCTCGCTAGGAATTCCCCCACGATGCCGCTCCAGGCTTGTTTCACATGTTCCTCGCCGAGCCGTTCGCCGAGGCCGAGGCGGGGCATGAGTTTTTGCAGGATGTCACCGACCGGGGCGCAGCGTTCTTTGCGCTCCAGCGGTTCTTCCAATCCGCGCCACTCGGCAAGAACCCGCGCTCTTAGCACTTCGGGGGTCATAAAAAAGGCTCTCGGCTGGTGGGCGCGGGAGCCGTTTTAAAAATCAGAAATTAGGCATCGTTGCCGATCGCCTCGACCGGGCAGCCGTCCATCGCCTCTTGGCACAGCGCCTCCTCCTCGGGAGTTTCGGGCTGCTTGAAGACGAAGCTGTGTCCGCCGTCATCGTTGCGCTTGAAGTTCGCGGGGGCGGTTTCGCGGCACAGGTCGCAATCGATGCACTGGTCATCGACATAGAATTTGCCCGAGACATTGTCGCTGTATTTGTTTGCTGCGTCTGCCATGGATGAAGAATTTGAAAGAGAAATAAAATGGCGGGCGCCCGCGAGATTGCAATTGTTTTTTGTGAATCTACCTCGCCGACTCGATCCACCGCAAAATCTCGGCCGAGACCTCTTGAGCGCTCGAGAGGAGTCCGCGTGCGAAGCCGCTCCAATCGAGCACCGGTGAAAGCGCGACCAGCATGGCGCAGATGAGAGCGAGGTTGAGCAGGTAGATCAAAACGATCGAAAAAAACACGCCGCCGTATTCGAGGTCCGGCTGGCCGCGCACGATCATTGCCACCGTGAATGCCATGTGGAAGGCCCAGGTGGCGCCGATCATTCCTTGAAACAAACCGAGGTGTGGCGGAAGATCCAAGACGATTCGCGCCGTGGTGTAGGAGCCGATCCAGAGCACGGTGTAGAAAGGAACAAAATACGGCCCGAGCACGATGAGAGTGTTTGTTTTGTCTGTGACGATGTGTCCGCCATGGCGAGCAACATGGAAGTCATGCACACTCCCTCCGTGAAGCCACACGAGAAAGGTGTGGGTGAGTTCGTGGCCGATCACATAGAGCCATACGAGCGGCCTGATCGTGAAGAATCCCGCCACGCCGAGCACCGCGCCAGCACCGAACCACAGCCATTCCTCGCTTCTCCAGAAATGGCCGTTGCTCGCGCTGTCGAGTAAGGCTCCGAAAAACGCAAGCGTCAGCACCCAGCAGGGGATGAGTAGAAACGCGCCGGCGACGAACTTCACCCATTTCTTCGGCACATGACCAGGCGCGACGCCGGTGATCGAGGTGTAGAGCGAGCTGGTGTCTTTTGAATGCGAAGGCTTCGAAGCCATGGACGAATCAAACAAAAAGGCAGCTGCGCATCACGGCAAAAAAAGGTGCCGCCGAGCGGGCGGCACCGTTTAACGAAAAAGAAAATCCCTGAGCGGGATGAAATTTATTTGGCGGCTTTCGCGCCGGCGAGGGCCTTTGCGAGGCGACCTTTGCGGCGGTTCGCCACATTGCGGTGGATGATTCCGCGCTTGGCGGCCTTGTCGAGGGCCGAGCTGAGGGCGGCGAGTTGATCTTTTGCCGCCTTGGCGTCACCACCAGCGAGAGTGGCGCGGAGTTTTTTCTGGCTCGACTTGATCGAGGTGATCACAGAGGTGTTGCGGGCGTGTCGCTTGATGCTCTGGCGCGCGCTTTTTTCGGAAGATTTGATGTTGGCCATGGAATTGTTGGTGCCAGAGGGGAGAATCGAACTCCCGACCAAGGGCTTATGAGTCCCCTGCTCTACCGCTGAGCTACCCTGGCAAATGGGTTTTTAGGTTTGGCCGACCGCCACAAATCGAGGCGGATTGCCGCCATCGCTGTTTCGACCGGGCCGAGCATCCTAGCGCACGGATCCGCGCCCGCAATACAAAAATAGAGCCATGCCTACTCGCCGACACCCTGATTTCAGGGAATCACATCCAAGAAAATCCAACTGCAAAATATTTGCATTTATTACTTGATTGCCGCAATAAATTTGCATTTAAAACCGGTCCTCATTTTATGAAAAAAATCCAACTCACATTATTGGCGATGGCGGGAAGTATGATGATTTGCTCGGCCCACGGCCCGGGGCATGTCCACCGCGAGCAGGAAGCGGAAATCGGCCAGGCGCTCGATGAACAATGCCCGGCGCCCGCAGCTGGCAGCGCGACCTGCGCTGCGGTGTCCTCGACCGGAAAATCCTTCAAGGAGACTCTGGAAAAATCGGGGCCAGACTGGGGCGCTGTCTTCACTACTGGCTGGGAAAGCCGCCACATTCATTATGGCGTAAACGAAACCGGCAACGGTGGGGCTTGGACCACCGGGGCCAGTTTTTCGATCGGAGACCTCGCGCTCTCGGCCTGGAGCGGGTTCGGGCTCGGGAACGATTTTGAGGAATGGGATTTCACGGCATCCTACTACCTTGAAGCCGGACCGGTATTTTTTATTCCTGGATATAATTTCCGCTACGCGGCCGGCTACGCGCAGGACTCACACGATGGCCACGAAGACCATGATCACGAGGGAGAGGAGCACGAAGAGGAGGAGCATTCCTCGCACGCCCACCTGCTCTACAACAACGAGCTTTTCGCCATTCTCGGCACGAATGCGATTCCCTACATCACGCCCAGCGCAGCGTTCATCTGGAATCTCAACGACACGCCCGGGGGCTTTCTCGAACTCCGCATCGAGGGCGAGGTGCCAGTCTGGAAGGACATCGTGACTCTGGATCCCTACGCGCTGCTTGGCCTGAACTTCGGCTACAACACGACAGATTATTATGGATGGAACAACTTCCAATTCGGCCTGCAGGGAAATTGGCAGATCACGAAACTCCTCACCGCCTTCGCGGGGGTGAACTACAGCGTGGCGATGACTGCGCTCCGGGACATCGGCCAGGGCAACGAGTTTTGGGTGAATGCCGGCGTGAGCGTCGGATTCTGAGAAAAATCAGAACGACTTCGCAGCAATCGCTCTGGCCGTTTTCGCAACATGCTCGGCGATTTTGTCGAGAGGAAAATCGACTCGACAGCGACCAGCGCCAAGCCGCAACGAAAAATGTATCCCTCGCCCGCCTCGCGAACCTCGAACGAGAAGAAATCCTTGGGCATCTTCGCGAACGCCCCGCAAAACGGGGATGGAATTTGCTGCTCGATCAAAATCGGCAGGTGATTCACGGGCAGCAACGCAAAAACATCCTTCAACACGAAAATGGATTTTTAGACAGGAGAACAGGTTGAACAAGATTCACAGAAGCGGTTTATGAAAGCGGCGTCTTGGACAAAAAATCCGATGCAATGAGGATCAATTCATTTACCCTCTGTGCTCTCCGTTTCCACTGTGGTTAATTCTGCTGGATTCGGGTTCACAGCCTCACTTCCTCCGGCGAACGCTCCGATCAAAATAATCTGGCGCACCGCGCAATCCGCTGCGGCAGTGATAGACGCAGCCGGACTTGCAGACCAAAATCAGGTCGCGAGCGCCTCAGGGATCGGGCGGGGCACCCTCCACCTCGATGCCGGGATCTGCGGCAGAAATATCACTGAGAATTTCGGACAACGACCGAGTCATCGACAATCAGAACCTTGTTATTGCGAGAAAGCATGAGGGGGGGGGGAGAGAGAAAAAGAATGCGGGAAGATGCCTCCCAAATCCCCCGCATGGCAATTCCAGCCCCCTTTATTGCAGCACGCCGAGCGAGCGCAACCGACCGCCCTCCCAAGCGAAAATCTCGCGACTCACAGGCTGGTTCGAGGAGAGGTAATTTCCGATGATCGTCTCGGCGAGGCGCAGGTGGGCGTCGTCTTGCTTTGAAAATACGAGGATTTGGTTGCGCGTGGGAATCGCGACCAATAAGTCGGGGCCGAGAGTGTCGCGGAATTTCTCACCGAACTCCGGCGCGAGCACACACGAGGCCGTGAGCGGATCGGCAGACTCAATCGCCGCGTGGCGGATCACGCCATTCTTATCGCGCAAGAACTCCGGCTGCATTCGCGCGAGCGTGGACGAGGCGGTCTTCAAAGCCTCGGCGCGGATTTGATCGAAGGTCATGTGAACCGATTTTTTCTGCTCGCGCGTGAGCGGTTCGATTTCGCCGTCCACCACGCGGGCAATAGCCAGGGTGGTACGTTGCGAACCTTCGATGGGCCGCCGCATCTTGTGATCCATGAAGGATGGCTCGACCGCGAGGATCCATGAATCGCCATGCGCGGCGTGTCCGGCCAACAACAAAATCGCCGAAACGCACAAGGCGCTTGGGCTTTTTCCAAAAGTTCTGGTAAAGATGGCGGGCATCATGATTGCGTTTCTCGATGGAATCCTGGCCGAGTCGCTGCCGACCCAGATCGTGGTCAATGTCCACGGCGTCGGTTATCAAGTGCTCATCCCGATATCAAGTTTCGAGCGGTTGCCGCAGGTTGGCTCGTCGGTGAAAATCCTCACCCACCTCGCCGTGCGCGAGGACGCACATGTGCTCTATGGTTTCTGCACGGCCGGCGAACGCGACCTCTTCCGCCTTCTTCTGAACCATGTCACGGGCGTTGGCCCAAAAATCGCGCTCGCGGTGCTGAGCGGATTGTCGGTGGAAATGTTCAAATCCGCCGTGGTGGCGGGCGACACCGGGACGATTTCAAAGATTAGCAGCGTGGGCAAAAAAACCGCCGAGCGAATTGTGCTCGAGTTGAAAGACAAGGTCGGCGTGGCTGCTGAGTGGGAGGCTTCGAGTGCGAAGAATGCCCCAAGCGAGGATGACATCCGATTGCACGACGCCGTGCTGGCATTGATCTCGCTCGGCTACAAACAGGTCGAGGCCCACAAGGCGATTCGCACTGTGATGAAGGCTGGCGACGGAACGCCCAGCGCCGAGGAACTCGTCCGTCAGGCGCTCAAGGTACTGTCATGACTCCCTTCGAAACGGCCCACGCCGTCCACGCCGCCCTGCCAAACGGCGGGCTTTTCCACGAAAAGGAATGGCGCATCGCCCCAAGGCCGTTCGCTCTGCCTGAGGGAATGGCCGCTGAACTTGAAAAACTCGGCTACCGCCTAACTCTGTTCTTGCGCGCTTGCGATCAACTTTACCGACAAAGCGTGAAAGGCCGCCAACCCGCCTGGGTGGCGGAAATCCTCGATGCTGGAAAACCTCCCGAGCTTGTGGCCTTCCAACGCGAGCACGGCATCGCGGGAGACATTCCCAAAGTCCTCCGTCCCGACCTCGTGCTGACCGAAGAGGGCTTCGTCATCGCCGAAATCGACAGCGTTCCCGGCGGCATCGGCCTCACCGATTGGCTGAACAAAACCTACTCGGACTTGGGCTGCGAGGTTTTGGGCGGCGCGGATGGAATGCTGCGAGGTTTTGCCGAGATTTTTCCCGGCGGCGACATCGTTGTTTCCGAGGAGGCCGCCACTTACCGGCCCGAGATGGACTGGCTCGCA
>JBIPMC010000378.1:0-6358 GCA_044369345.1 Terrimicrobiaceae bacterium | reverse complement strand
CAAACAACCTCCCCAACAATCCGAATCTTTATGAAGCAATCCACCATCTCCCGTCGCTCATTCCTCAAAGCCTCGGCCGCGTTTGCCGGTTGGAGTCTACTTCCTTCAAATGTCTGGGCGAATCCACCAAGCAAACGCTTCACGACCGCGCACATCGGCATCGGGGGGATGGGAGGCATCGATCTGAAGATTATTGCCTCCCACCCGGCGGTGCAGGTGGTCGGGCTGGCGGATGTCAACAAGGCCCAATTCGGAACGGACTTGGTGAAATCCTTCACCAGCGCGAAGCACTTTGTGGATTACCGCGAAATGCTCGCGACACTTGGTGACAAGATCGACGGCGTTGTCATTTCCACGCCGGACCACACGCACTTCCCGGCAGCCAAGCTGGCGATGCAACTGGGCAAGCCGATCTATTGCCAGAAACCACTGACCCATCGCATTGACGAAGCAATCGAATTCCAGTCCCTGGCTCGGGAGAAGAACACCATCCTCCAAATGGGCGTTCAACTCCATGCGTCGACCGGCTACCGCATGGCGGCGGACTTCCTCCAGCAGGGCCTCATCGGCAAGGTTCAGCATGTCTACCTATGGACCGATAAAAACTGGGGGTATGACGGCCCTCCCTACCCAGGCGTCGATCCCGTGCCGGAGAATCTGGATTGGAACCTCTGGTTGGGAACAGCTCCGGTGCGTCCCTACTTGAATGGCAAATACACTCCCGGACAATGGCGTAAAATTCTCGATTATGGCTGCGGCACACTCGGCGACATGGGTGTCCATCTTTTTGATACCCCATGCCGTGCCCTCGGATTGCGCTATCCCACCTCAGTGAAAGCCACCTGCCGGGAGCCGAACAACTTTTCCCACCCCACTCGCTCGAACATCGAATTTGAATATCCCGGCACGCCATTCACCGCCCCAACTCTTCACATGACTTGGTATGACGGATTGGATTCCCCTTCCGTCACTCCGTCGAAAAACCCAGATCTCCTACTCGAAGAGGGGCGATCGCTTCCTAAACAGGGAGCCATGTTCGTCGGAGAAAATGGCAAGCGCATGCTGCTACAACACCCCGGCGGTCCGGAACCGCTTCCCCGCTCCCTTCTCGCCGACTTCAAAAAGCCCAACCTGCCTAAGATCGACCACTACCACCAGTGGGTCGATGCCGCGATGGGCACGGGATCCTGCTCGGCGAACCTCGACTATGCCGTTCCGCTGACCATTTCGAATCTCTTGGGCGTTGTCTCCATGGGATTCCCCGGACAATCCCTTGCATGGAACAGCGAGACCATGAAGTTCTCGAATAACGACGCTGCGAACGGCCTGCTCACCGCCAATTACCGGAAGGACTACTAACCATGACCAACCCGATTTCTCCTGTTCGTGTCCTCTGTGCCGGCGCCGGCCACATGGGGCGTTCCCACGCTCTGGCCTACCACCAACTCGAGGGATTCGAGATCGCGGGCATCTGCACCCGCACCCCGGAATCCCGCGCCGACCTGCTTGCCGAACTCGGCACCGACTACCCCGGCTTCAACGACTTTTTCGAGGCCCTCCAGGTGACCCGCCCCGATGCGGTCAGTATTTCCACCTATCCAGACACCCACGCGCCGTATGCCCGTGCGGCTCTCGAGGCGGGGTGCCATGTCTTTCTGGAAAAGCCAATCGCCGTGACGGTCGCCGAGGCCGAGGAACTCGTGGCGCTCGCCCGCGCCAAGAACCGCAAACTGGTCGCCGGATATATCCTCCGATACCACCCTTCCTGGATCGCCTTCATCGCGGAGGCCCAAAAGCTGGGCAAGCCCCTCGTGATGCGCATGAACCTGAACCAGCAATCGTCCGGAGCGGAGTGGCGCACCCACAAGAACCTCATGTCCTCGATCTCCCCGATCGTCGATTGCGGGGTTCACTATGTCGATGTGATGTGCCAGATGACCGGGGCGAAGCCGCTGCGCGTCTCGGGACTCGGCGTCCGTCTCACCGAGGAACTGCCGGCAGGAAAAACCAACTACGGCCACCTGCAGGTCGCGTTTGATGACGGCTCGGTAGGTTGGTATGAGGCCGGCTGGGGGCCGATGATGAGCGAGACCGCCTTCTTCGTGAAGGATGTCGTGGGACCGCGCGGCGCCGTATCGATCGTCGCGGAGAAGGCCTCCCAGGAAGGCGCCAGCGCGAATGTCAACGCCCACACGCAGACCCAGTGCCTGCGCGTCCACCATGCGGAACTCGATGCCACCGGCCACCTCGCGAAAAAAGACGACACGATCCGCCTCGATGACGAACCCGACCACGACGCCCTCTGCCGCCGGGAGCAGGAATTTTTCCTGAGGGCCATTCGAGAGGATCTTGATGTGAATCCCCAGTTGGAAGCCGCCCTCAACTCCATGCGGATCGTCGCCGCCGACGACGAAAGTTCCCGCACGGGACAGACAATCAACCTATGAAAAAACCGTCGATCGCGGCTCTGGCCGCCACCGCCCTGCTGGGTCTTTCCCCATTGCTCGAAGCCTCCTCCCCACCCGAGGGCTTCACTTCCTTGTTCAATGGAACCGACCTCTCCGGTTGGCATGGCAACAATCCCCACGACACCGCCAAAGCCAAGGACTCTGCGGATTCGCTAAAAGCCCAAGCCGAGGAATTCCCGAAGCACTGGTCGGTGGAAAATGGGGAACTGGTGAATGATGGCAGCGGCCCCTACGCCACTACGGATGCCGAGTATGGAGACTTTGAACTGCTGATCGACTACCGCCTGGCTCCGAAATGCGACAGCGGCATTTACCTGCGCGGTGTGCCCCAAGTCCAAATCTGGGACACCACGGAGGCGGCGGGTTACTGGAAACACGGAGCCGACAAGGGCTCTGGAGGTCTTTGGAACAATGGTGGGGCCGATGCGCCGGGTCGCACCCCGCTCGTCCATGCTGACCGCCCGGTAGGCGAGTGGAATTCCCTCCGCATCCGCATGCTTGGGAGCCGCACTTGGGTCTGGCTCAATGATCAACTCGTTGTCGATGGCGTTCCGATGAAAAATGGCTTGTCCGGCGGAACCACGCCGGTTCCCGCTCGAGGCCCGATTCAACTCCAGACGCACGGCGGGGAAATTCGTTGGAAAAACATCTTCATCCGCGAGATCCCGCCAACGGAAGCCAACGCCCTATTGAATGAAACCAGCGCCGGCTCCTTCACGCCCCTTTTCAATGGCCAAGACCTCACCGGTTGGCAGGGGGCGATCGACAAATACGCGGTAGAGGGCGGGACCATTGTCTCCCAAGGCGGAGGGAACCTTTTCACCAAATCCATGCATGGCGACTTCCTTCTCAAGTTGGAATTCAAGCTCCCGACCGGAGGGAACAACGGACTCGCCATCCGCTACCCCGGCAGTGGCGATGCCGCTTATGTCGGCATGTGCGAACTCCAAGTCCTCGACGATTCGGCACCCCAACACGCCGCCCTGGATCCCCGCCAGTATCACGGCAGCGCCTATGGCATGACCGCCGCCACGCGTGGATACCAACGCCCTGTCGGTGAGTGGAATTTCCAGACCGTGCGTGTGCAGGGGAACTCCATCCAAGTCGAACTCAACGGCACCAAAATCCTCGACACCGACCTATCGAAGGTCACCGAGTTCATGAAGCCGAAGTTCCAGCGTCCCATTCCCGCCGAAGGGCACTTGGGCTTCGCCGGACATGGCCCCGGAGTTTCCTTCCGGAACATCGGAATTCAAACGCTTGGGCGATGATCCCTCGATTCAGGACGACCTCGCGCGCAGCCACGCCCACCCATCATTCAAAGACTCACCGCTAAGACAGCATGATTAAAAAATTCTTCGCCTTGTCACTCTCGTGCCTGGTGCCAATCGGTTCTCCACTTTTGGCAAACGCCGAACCCGCTGCGAAAAAAATCAAAGTCGCCTGTGTCGGGGACAGCATCACCTTTGGCGCCGGGGTCGCGGATCGCGAGAACGCCAACTACCCCGCCCAACTGCAAAAACTGCTCGGCGACGACTTTGAGGTGCAGAACTTCGGCCAGAGCGGGCGCACGCTGCTCAACGCTGGCGACCACCCCTACACCAAAAGCTCGAATTTCGAGGAGGCGCTGAATTTCGCCCCCGATGTGGTTGTCATCAAGCTGGGAACCAACGACTCCAAGAGCCACAATTGGCGCCACAAAAACAACTTCATTCCCGACTACCAAGGCTTGATCAACCGCTTCAGGCAACTTCCCTCCCAGCCTGTGGTTTGGATCTGCAAACCCGTTCCGGCGTTTCTGGAAGGGGCTTCCATCAATGGCACCATCGTCGCCCATGAGATCCTTCCGCGGATCGATTCCATTTCTCAGAGGACCGGCGCCCCGGTCATTGATCTCTACACACCGCTGCTCGCCTTCCCCCAGCATTTCCCCGACAAGGTTCACCCGAATGCGGACGGTGCCGGTGAGATCGCCAAGATTGTCGCAGGCGTTCTCTCGAAATACCGCGATCAAGCCCCGCCGACGGTCGGCCCGATCATCAACGAGCCTGCTGAAAACCTTGTCATCTGGGACGACGCGCCGGCCTATGACTTCGAGGTCGCCTACCCCGTCGGCAGCGGACGCCTGGGGGCCACGATCTATGGCCAGTTTCCGACCGAGCAAATCCTCATCAATGAGGAATCCATCTGGGAAAACACCGGAAAGCTGTTCATGCGGGAGGACGCCGCTCCGCACTTTGAAAAGATCCGCGAGCTCGAGGCTGCCGGCGATTACAAGGGCGCCGGCCAATACTTCCGCGACAACATCTCATCCCAAGGCAGCCAGATGCGCAACCCCCTCAGCTACCAACTCGCCGGGTTTCTCAAGCTGGCCTTTGAAAACACCCCGGCGCTCAATCACACCGTCCGCCGCCTCGACCTGAAGACCGGCATCGCGACAACCACCTACACCCTGGTGGATGGCTCCGTCATCACCCAGCAGGCCATCGCATCCGCCGTGGACGACCTCATCGCCGTGACGATTTCCTCGGATCAGCCGATGACTTTGCGCGCCTCCCTCCAAGGCTCCACGACGGAAGGCCAAGATTTGGTCCTGAACAGTCAGGGCACCGGCAACCTCGGCACCAAGTTCCAAGTCCGGGCCCGCTTCATCGACACCGACCAAGCCGTGACCGCCGATGCCAACTCCCTCGTCGTCAAGGATGCCAAAAATCTCACCCTCCTCGTCACGGTCGCCACGAACTTCAACATGGCCGATTCCGATCAACCACTGGCGGATGGATGGCAGAAGAAAACCTCCACCATCCTCGATGCCGCCGCAGGCAAATCTCCCGCCGAACTCCAAAAACGCGCGGTTTCCGATCACCAGTCATTCTTTGATCGCGTCGCATTCGACATCGGCACGACCTCGCCCGAAATCCTGAAGCTTCCGACCCGCAAGCGTCTGGCTCGTCTGAAGGAAGGGAAACACGACGACCCGGATCTCATGGAGACCTACTACCAATTCGGCCGCTACCTCCTGATTGCTTCCTCGCGCCCGGGCGGTCTCCCCGCAAACCTCCAAGGGGTCTGGAACCCGCATTGGAAAGCCCCGTGGAGTTCCGATTTCCACCTCAACATCAATTTGCAAATGAACTACTGGCCGACCGAGACATGCCATCTCGGCGAGTTGCACCAACCCCTCTTCAACCTCATTCGCATGTATCAGAAGCCCGGGAAAGACATGGCGCGCCGGATGGGCATGAAGGGCTGGGCCATGGGGCACGCGAGTGACGCCTGGGGCAGCGCCCGCTCCATGGGAGTCAACCCCGATTGGGCCGCCACCTACCTCGGCGGGCAGTGGATGACATTTCACATCCTCGAGCACTTCCGCTTCAACCGAGATCCCAAGGTCCTTGCCGAGAACTGGGACATCCTCACCGATTCCACCAAATTCTGTGAATCCTGGCTGATTCCCGGTCCGAAAAACGAGAGCGGCGAGGAAACCCTGATGGCACGCCCCGCCACTTCCCCCGAGAACCGGTTCAAATACATCGACAAGGACGGCAAGGAGCAGGTTGCCTCCATGAGCGCGGGCACCTCGGTCGAGCAATGGATGATCCTCCAGACCTTCAATGACTACATCGAGGCGGCCGCCGCCCTTGGCAAATCCGAGGACCCCTTCGTCAAACACATCGCCACCCTCATCCCGAAAATCTACCGCCCGAAAATCGGCGAGGATGGACGCCTCATGGAGTGGCGCCTGCCGTTTAAAGAGGCCGAACCCTCCCACCGCCACATCTCGCATGTCATTGGCGCCTACCCGGGCAATGTCATCAACCTCGACAACGACCCCGCCATGCGAGCCGCCGTCACCAAATCCATCGACGGTCGCCTCGCCGCAGGCGGAG
>JBIPMC010000113.1:0-6362 GCA_044369345.1 Terrimicrobiaceae bacterium | reverse complement strand
CGATTTTCGATGACCACATCGCTGCTGCAGCGCTGAGCGTCTTCCGTGCTTTTTTTCTTCGTGAGAATTCCCATTTATCTGTTCCGGCGTTCGCTAATCATGTGAAGGAGCTTTTGATTGAACTCCTGGGCGCTGTTTTCCCCCATGTCTTTGAGCTTCTGGTCCAACGCGGCCACCTCTACAAGCCGTGCGATGTCCCTGCCGATGCGGACAGGCAAGGTGACATGTGGTACTTTGATGCCAAGAATTTCATAGGTTTCGCGATCCAAGCCAATTCTATCCACATTTTCGACCTCCTGCCAATCCTTCAATGTGACGACGAAATTGAGTTTTTTTTGCGGGACGACGGCTCCAGCGCCGAAGATCGAGGCGATATTGATGATACCAATGCCGCGGACCTCCATGTGGTATCTGGAAATGCCATCGGCTGTTCCAATGAGCTCGGAACCCTCGACGGAACGGAATCGCGTGAGGTCATCCGCGACGAGGCTGTAGCCACGCTCGATGAGGCCGAGAACGCACTCGCTTTTACCGATGCCGCTGGCACCTCGGATCAGGGTGCCGACACCCAGAATGCTGACCATGCTGCCGTGCTCAGTTGTCGAAGGCGCAAAGTCGGTCTCGAGTAGGATCGTTGCGGCGTTGATAAATTTCATCGTGATCATGTTGGTTCGCATGATCGGAATTTCGAATTCGGAGGCCGCATCAAGCAGGGCGGGAGGAATCGGGAGATTTCGGGCGACCACGATGCAGGGCATCTTGCGTGCGAGCATGACGCGGACGCGCTCCTTCATCGTAGCGGGGCTAAGGCTCTTAAGGTAGCCTATCTCAGCAGACCCAAAAACCTGAATGCGCTTGACAGCGAAATAGCTGTAGAAGCCGGCCAGCGCGAGTCCAGGGCGGTTGATGGTCGGCTCGCGGATGAGGCGGTTGAGCCCGCGCGAACTTCCCTCGAGACGAAGGCCGAGCTTTTCGGCATGGGTGGCGTAAAAGTGTCCAACCGTGATGTGGGTAACTCGTTTCGGCGTTTGGCTCATTTTATTTGGGGGAAAGGTAGTCAAAAAGAAATCACATGGAGAAGGATTCGCCGAGGTAAAGCTTGCGACTGATCGGGTCGTTGAGGAGGAATTCCTTATTTCCCTGACTCTCCACGCGGCCTTCGTAAATCAGATAGGCGCGATCTACGATATTCAGAGTCTCACGGACATTGTGGTCGGTAATGAGAATCGCGAGTCCCTGAGAGCGGAGATCCTGGATGATCTGCTGGACATCGTGAACGGCAATCGGGTCCACTCCGCTGAATGGTTCATCGAGCATGAGCAGCGAGGGATTCGTTACAAGCGACCTAGCGATTGTAAGGCGGCGTTTTTCACCGCCGGAGAGAGTCAGCGCCTCGTTCTTCGCGATGTGGTCGATGCCAAAGCGCGTGAGCAATTCCTCGCAGCGCTGCTTACGCTCTTTTTTCGAGGTACCGGTTGTTTCAAGGATCGCAAGGATGTTTTCCTCGACGGTGAGTTTTCGAAAAATTGATTCCTCCTGCGGCAGGTAGCCCATGCCGTGCCTGGCGCGCTGATACATAGGCATCGAGGTGACATCGGAATCGCGGAAAAAAACCTTCCCGCCATTGGGACGCACCAAGCCGACGATCATGTAGAAACTCGTAGTTTTGCCTGCGCCGTTGGGGCCGAGTAGTCCGACGATTTCGCCGCTTTTGACATTGATATCGACTCCATTCACGACACGGCGCCCGTTGTAGATTTTTACCAAACCCTCGGTGCGCAGGAGAGGGTTGGCCGAGGCAATAGAATCGCTCATTGGACCGTTGCGGTGTCTGCGATAACAGTTTTGCTGCCGCCTACAGTACGGGATTCGCCGGAACTTCGGAGATACATGACCGTGCCCGCCTCGGAGGCGACTTGCTTGTTGATCCCTTGCTGGATCGAGGGCCACTCGCGTAGCGTAACATCACCCGTTTCGGGTTTGTAGGTCATCCTCCCGGCGCGGCCGATCGCCTTTTCCTGATCGGGCTTTGCGTGAGAGAGTTCCTGAACGACGATGACATTTCCCGAGGCCTCGGCGACTTCAATTCCGCCACGGTCCTTGGCGAGAGTCACTGTCAGCGTGTCACAAGTAAGAGTAAATTGCGGATCCTTGACCACAACACGGCCCTTGAATTTCGCGATGTTTTTTTCGTTATCGAACGATGCCTCTTCCGTGGCGGTGATTTCTGTCTTCGCTCCTTTGGGACGCTCGCCCATAGGACTCAAGAAGCCTGGCTGCTTTTTAGCATCGGCCTCCAGAGCAGAAATAGCTCCGGTTTGCTCTTGGGCAAAAGCCACGCTTGGCAGAGACAAAGAAAGACTTAGTAAGAATAATAATTTCATGGGTTTGTATTTTCAGAGGAAAGAACCATGTGGATATTTCCGCGCAAGGTTCCATAACGGGTCTTGGTGTTGAACTCGATCCGATCACCGGAAATCGTGAAATCCTCACGTCGAATGTTGACGGATTTTTCACCTGTAAGGATTCGGGTGTCGAGGTTAAGAACGGCTTGAGGGAGTTCAACGAAAATTTTCCGATCCTCATCGTCGTGCGCCTCGAGTTTTAGGTTGGTGAACTCGACATTTGTCTCATCGGTTTTTTGTGCCGAATCGGCCTCAAGAACCAACTCGAGTTCGCCCTCGGAATTGTAATGAGGAACCTTGATGCCATTAACAGGAATTCCAACGGGAATCGGCACCTCCAGCTCCTCCTCTTTCGGCGAGGGCGAAGGCTTCGACGCTGGTTCGGCCTGCAACGGGAGCATGGCCAAACCGAAAACGAGCAGGAAAATGCTAGGCGACAATTTCACGGAGTGCGCGGAGTTGTTTGATGAGTTGCGGCAGATCGCGGAGCGGCACTTGATTCGGACCATCCGAGAGTGCCTTGGCGGGATTTTCGTGGGTCTCGAGAAAAACCCCGTCGCAACCGGCGGAAACCGCCGACCGCGCCAGAACGGGCGCGAGCTTTCCATCACCCGAAGTGGAATCCCCTGCCCCACCGGGACGCTGAACCGAATGGGTGGCGTCAAAGATCACCTGCGCGCCGAGTTCCTGCATCCAAGGGATCGAGCGCATGTCGGCGACAAGGTTGTTGTAACCGAAAGTCGTTCCGCGCTCGGTAAAGAAATAATCACGGCATCCTGAGGCCTCGAGTTTACCGGCCACATTTTTCATATCCCACGGCGCGAGGAATTGGCCTTTTTTGACATTCACCACACGCCGAGTTTGAGCGGCTGCGACGATCAAATCGGTCTGTCGGCATAGGAAAGCGGGAATTTGAAGGACATCGACAAACTCGGCCGCGATCTGAGCTTCCTCAGGTGAATGAACATCGGTGGTCACAGGTACCTCGATCGCTGCACCGATCTCAGCCAAAAGGGCACAACCGTCACGCACCGAGGTGCCTCGAAAGGACTTTGCCGAGGTGCGATTTGCCTTATCGTACGAGGCTTTGAAAACAAATGAGGCCCCTTCGCCATCGCAGATTTTTTTGATCCTGTCGGCCATCCGACGGGTGAATGCCGGGGTCTCGATGACGCATGGGCCAAGAATGAAGAGAAGTTCACGACCGCCGAGCATGTGAGGGCCGATTTTGATAGGGCGACGCTTTGCCATGTGAGTAGATTCTATCCGTGCGGCTTTGGATCGCGCAAAGACTTTTCATCTTCTTATCCGCACTCGTTATGGGCGGCAGAATGCTCCGCTGCGATTTCGCGCAAGCCATGCAGCGACTCGACATGCTGCAAACGCTCCCGCAGACGCGCACCGGCCGGAAGCCCCCGCGTGTAGGCCATGAGCCGGGAACGCATCGATTTCATTGCCAAATCCTCGCGACCATTCCACCAAGCGATTTCCAACCCGGCATGATTAACAATAAAATCCCACTTCTCGCGAAGTCTCACCACCGGAGCTGCTGCCCCTCCTTCGAGCGCCATCTGGATTTCACGAAAAATCCACGGATGGTTCATCGCAGCGCGGCCGATCATCAGGCCGGCAACCCCCGACTCTTTCCATCGAGCTATCGCAGCCGCTGCGGAATCCACATCTCCATTTCCAATCACGGGAATCCTCACGCTTGCGACCACGGCGGCAATCACGGCCCAATCAGCCTTGCCAGTGTAGCCTTGTTCCTTGGTGCGACCATGCACAGCCAATCTTGTGATCCCCTCGCCTTCCAAAATCCGTGCGGTTTCGAGCGCATTGATGGATTTGGAATCCCAGCCAATTCGAATTTTCGCTGTCACCGGCACCGGACCGGCAGCTGCCACCACTGCCGCAGCGACTTTTTTTAAAAGGGGACAATCCCGGAGGAGCGAGGATCCTCCGTTGCGCGCGACCACCTTGTTCACCGGGCAACCAAAATTCAGGTCGATAAAATCCGGCCCGACCCAATCGATCACAGCTTTCACGGCCTCGGCAAGGCGCTCAGGATTCGCCCCGAAAAGTTGAACGCCCACCGGACGCTCGTCGGCTTGGAATTCCAGGTAGCGCCGAGTGCGCTCGTTACGGTGTAGAATTCCCTCGGCGGAGACGAACTCCGTGGTGAGCACATCTGCTCCGAGGTTTTTGCAAATTCGGCGAAAGACGGTGTTGGTCACACCCGCCATGGGGGCGAGGAAAAGCAGCGGAGCTATTTGCGCTGCCATGTCAGGCTGCGGGATCGAGCAGGGCCGAGACCTCGCGTTGCACCTCAGGAATGCGGTCTAACGAGAGCTTGGGATTCGCGAGCACCAGCGTCTCACCCGTCGCGAGGTGTTCGTAAACGAGCATCTCGTCGTCGGAGCTACCCAGCGGGCGGAGTACGCGCTTGCGCTCTAGCATGAGAGCCAAAATGTAGCGGACATTCGCGTAGGCAGGGTCGTTTTCCTGAATCAAACGGCGAAGCAAACCCTCGGCGTCATCTCGCGGCAGCGCTTCGGGAGGCGGAGGAGCTGGCGGCTCGTATTTGGAACGCCAGAAGGAAAAAGGGTGGTTGTTGTCGTTGCGATCTTTCCACGCCTCCTCACTCAAGTCCTCGCGACGGAAACCCTCCCCCTCGCGAATGAGCAGCGTGTAAAAAAACTCGCCCTCCACGAATTCCCGCCCTGTGCGGCAGCACTGGTGCGCGCGTGATTTGATTTCCCAATCGGCTTGCATCATGAAATTCCCGGAATCCGGAGTTTGGGCAGATCCCTGTTTGTTGAGCGCATCCAGAGAAGATAAAGCCCCGCCGCAAAAAATGCGATCATCGGCCCCCACGCCGCCACAAACGGCGGTATGCGCCCCCCCTTGCCAAGAGCGATGAAAAGACTGCTGGCCAGCACCAAGCCGAAAAACAGCGTGATCGCCAGCGCAACCCCACCCAGCACGCCCCTTCGCGAATAGACAATGCCGCACGGGGCCGCAACGAACACGACCAGAAAGCACACCGTAGGCAGGGCCCATCGGTAGTAGAGGTGCGTGCGGTAGGGAGCGAGTCGCGACTCCGGAAAATCGCTATTATAATTCAAATAGTCGCGGAGCTCGGGAACCGAGAGGTAATCGGCATTCATGCGCGAACTCGCCACGCGCCATGGCGTCTCGGAGAAACCCTCGATGGTCATGCGATCAAGCATCTCGGTTTTGGAAATATCGCCATTCGGTAACATCTCAATGTGGCGGGCATTTTTCAAAATCCATGTCGAGGTGGCCGCATCGAAACTCGCATGAGAAGCGTACCACTGCATTCGGATGTGCCCGTCGGCATCCTGCTGAACAATCTGCAAATCTTCCATCGTGCCTTTTTCCAACGAAAGTCGGGAAGCAAACCAAACACGGTGGTCCTCCCGGTTTTTAAAAAGATGCCCGCTGATCGCGCGTTCTTTTTTACGACCGCGTTTAATATCGCCGACAACCGTTTTTTTCATGCCCGTGGCCTGCGGAGCGCTTTCGTAGTTGAAAAAGGCGTTCACTCCCGCCAGGACAACCCCGACAAGCATCAAGGGAATAAGAATGCGAAAGACGCTCCGCCCCGCGCCCAGCATCGAAATGATCTCATTCGCACGGGACATCGCGGAGAGCGAATACAAAAGCGCCAGCAGCGTTCCAAGCGGCAACGCGATGACAATGATCTCCGGAACCTGCGAAGCATAATATCCCAGCAAAACTTCGAAAGTCGCCTGCCCTTGGATGAAGTCCTGCAAATTGTCAGCGAGGTCGAAAATGAACCAAATGCCCACGAAGCCCAGAAAGCAATACGCGAAGGGCACGAGGAATTTTTTCAGGACATATCGGTCAAGGATGCTCATTTAGCAGAAGTCGCCAGACTACGACCCCGCGTCGGGGGCCGTCAATGGGGCCGGC
>JBIPMC010000112.1:0-6415 GCA_044369345.1 Terrimicrobiaceae bacterium | reverse complement strand
AACAATTCGGTGCCTTTTCTGATTGCAGCGCAGAGAGCTGGAATAAGAAAAATTCGAGGGGAAGAAGGCGAGGCGTTGCTTTTTGGAATCTCAGGTTTTCTCGAGCCCCGCGACTTCGACGATTCCGATGATATCACTAAAACTTACCTCAAACCGCTTTGGGACTCGTGGTGGAAGGTGCGCGACAAGTTTTCGCGCAGCATCGTGCCTGGGTCACTTTGGAGATTTTTCGGCGTTCGTCCTTCAAACCATCCCCATCGGCGACTTGGGGCGCTCGCGACGGTGGGGCGCAACTTTTCATTTCTTCAAAAACAAATCCGGGACATCGGCGAAGAAGGATTTTTTTATTTTTTCGAGCAACTCAACCATCCCTACTGGACCCGGCATTGGAATCTCTCGGCCGATCCGCTCGCCAAGCCTGTCGCGCTCGTGGGTTCGGACCGGATCACGGATTTGCTCCTCAACGCCTACCTGCCCACGCTGGAACTGGAGTCTGCTGAAAGGCGCCTTCGTTTGATTCAGGGGCCACAGCCGAGCGGCATCCTCGAAAGAGCCTCGGAGTGGCTTTGTGGAGACAATTCACCGAAATTTCTGAAGCGCGCATGGGACCAGCAAGGACTACTGCAGCTTTACCGGGATTTTGGCGCTATCACTGCCGAGGAGGCTTGGGCAAAAATTAAGGGGCGTCCTAGCTTTTCGAGCGCGAGCAGCGCACAGCCACATGTCGGGTCTGAGGGAGAATGAATTTTCGGAGTTCTACCTCCACGAACCGCGCCTCGAATTCCGCCAAAATCAAACCCGCTACTTCCTCAGCGAGTGTTTCGATCAATCGCCTCGGGCGCGCCCCTGCCAACGAGCAAACACGCTCGCTGACTTGCGCGTAGTCGATCGTCCTCGAGAGATCGTCGCCCATTTCGAGAAAACCCCTCATCGGCTGGATGCGAATGTCGATTTCGATATCTTGCTCCGCCGCGCGCTCCTCGTCGGGAACACCGATGTGGGTTTTCACCCTCAGCCCGGCGATGAGGATTTCGCTCATAGGAGTCTTTGAACGGCGGCGATGTCCTTCGCAAGGATCGTCGGTTGGGCAGGAAGGAGTTTTTCGATCCGGTCGAATCCCGATAGCACGGCGACATCGAGCACACCTCCATGTTTGGCCGTCTCGATGTCATGAACCATATCGCCGATGAACATGGTCTCGCGTGGATCGAGCGAATGAAGGCGGAGGATTTCGCGAATCTTCTCCCGCTTGTCCATGATCTCGGTGTAGGCCACCTCAAATTGATCCAGCACCCCGAGTCGGCCGCCTTGAAGCTCGAAATGGGAGGTCTTGATCGAGCTGAAAAGAAACGCCCTGCGACCACTCTCACGGCAAAACTCGAGAAAATCCCTAGCCCCGGGGAGTAGTTCGATCGAGTCGTTCAGGCCGTGAAAAAACCTTTCGTAAAGCGCCTCCAAACCCTCGGCCGTCGCCTCCGGCAGCAAGTCTGCGTAGAATCCTGAAAACGGTAGGCGGAAGTGGAGGCGGAATTCTTCGAGCGAGAGCGGGTCGCGTCCGTATTCCGCAAAAATCAAATTCGTCGCCTTGAGGACGGCGGAGAGGTCGTCGGCCAGCGTGCCGGACCAGTCGAGGAGGACATTTTTGATCATTTCGAACAGGTCGAACAAACGCCGAAAAACTCGAGCGAGTGGCTGAGATCGCGGAAGCCGTATTGCCGAGCGATTGTTTTTTCGGCGTCGCCGATGGGGCAGGGAATGTCGATCAGGACCACCTCTCCGCAAGCTCGGCAGACGAGGTGGTCGTAGTGTTTGCGCGGGTCGCTCAACTCATAGTGAGTCCGCGAGCGCTGGAGGTTCACCTTGTGAACAAGGCGGAGTTTTTCCATCAACTGGATCGTTCGAAAAACCGTCGCGTAGTCCGGGGTGTCGCTAACATGTTCCCCGGCGGCGGTCTGGATTTCCTGAAGTGTCATCGGTGCCCTTGCTTCAAACAGCGCGTGCAGAATGCCTTCGCGTTTTTTGGTCATGCGAAGCCCTTCGCGACGGAGCCGGTCGCTGATTTTCTCCACCGAGAAGGAGGCTTCGTGATTCGACATGGCGCGAAAATATCCGCTGTCCGGCGTCGATCAATCGCCGAATCGGTTGCGGACGGGCAGACCGCGCGCGGCGAGATAGGATTTGGCTTCGCCCACGGTGTGTTTGCCGAAATGGAAAATGCTTGCCGCAAGCACCGCATCGGCACACCCGCGCTCCAGCACATCAGCGAGATGCTCGAGTTCTCCTGCGCCGCCGCTGGCAATCACGGGAATATTCACCGCCTTTGAGACCGCCCGGGTGAGTTCGAGATCGTAGCCGCCACAAGTGCCATCGGCATCCATGCTCGTGAGGAGGATTTCGCCGGCTCCGCGTTGCTCTGCCTCGCAGGCCCATTCGATCGCATCGCGTTCGGTGGGCTTGCGGCCGCCGTGCGTGTAAACCCGCCACTTGCCGGGGCCGTCGCGTTTGGCATCCACGGCCACGACGACGCACTGGGAGCCAAAAGCCTCCGCGCCTTCATGGATGAGTTCCGGGCGTTGCAGAGCCGAAGTATTCACGCTGACCTTGTCGGCCCCCGCGCGAAGCATGATCCGAAAATCCTCCACGCTACGAATTCCTCCCCCGACCGTAAGCGGCATGAAACACTGCTCGGCCGTGCGTTCCACCACCGAAACCATCGTTGCGCGCCCATCGCTCGAGGCGGTGATGTCCAAAAAAACCAACTCGTCCGCGCCCTGGGCATCATACATTTTCGCGCACTCGACGGGATCGCCCGCGTCGCGGAGGTTCAGAAATTTCGTTCCCTTCACCACACGACCGTCAGTCACATCGAGGCAAGGAATCACTCGTTTGGCCAGCATGGGAACATCCACGCCGCGCGCGGGCCGGAAATCGAGACTAAAATCCGGTGCATGTCCGAAAATGGGTTGCGTGCATTGTTGCTGGATTCCTAAGGTGGCCGTGTGTTGGCACGAGGAATTGCGTACTGGAACATTTGGGGGCGATTAACGGGTTGCCTGCGCCGATTTTTGCGGATGCCAGTCGCCGGTGGAGTTCTCGTGTGCCTTCTTCTCTCCGCGTGCGAAACCACCGCGCCGTATCTCGGCAGGCATCAATCGACGGGCTTTTTCGATACCGTTGTGCTAGATGCAGGGCATGGCGGACACGACCGTGGCGCCCGTGCTTATAAGGGAAATCACGAAAAAGTTCTCGCACTCGATACCTCCAAGCGTCTGGCCCAGATTCTTCGCGAGAATGGCCTGCGAGTCATCGAAACCCGCCCCGCCGATTACTTCGTTCCGCTCGATCAGCGCGTGGCAATTTCCAACCGCTCTAGGAACGCCGTTTTTGTCAGCATCCACTACAACTGGGCGCGCCGCTCCAAGGCCGCCGGCGTTGAAACTTTCTATTGCAGCCCCCGCTCCACCCGACTTGCTGAGAATATCCAGAGAGAAATCCTGCGCCCCTATCGGGCCATCGACCGTGGCGTAAAAGATCGCCCGTTCTATGTTCTCAAAAACAACCGCCGCCCGGCCGTCTTGGTCGAGTTGGGCTTTCTTTCAAACCCCGCCGAGAACGCCAGCATCCAAAAAACCCAAATCCGCCAAAAGCTCGCCGAGGCCGTTGCTCGCGGAATCCTGGTTGAAAAATCCGGACGCAATCCCTAGCTGCCGAGCACTTCGCCGATGGCCAATCGTATGGCTTGGATGCCGGATTCCAACTCGCCTTCGGTTGTGCACAGAGGAGGCATGAAGACGATAGTGTCGAGCACCGGGCGGGTGAGGAGACCGTGGCGCCGGGCGGCGAGGCAAATTTGGGCGCCGATGCGTTCCGTCCAGGGAAATTTTGACCCGTCGGGGTGGCGGACCTCGATTGCCGCGACGAAGCCGAGGTGTCGGATTTCGTGGACGAATGGGATGTCGCGCAGACCGTCGAGCAAGCGCGCGAGGTGTTGGATTTTCGGGGCAAGGGTTTCGAGGGTTTTCTCGCGTTCGAAAATCTCGAGGTTTGCGAGAGCGGCGGCGCAGCCGAGGGGGTTTCCGGAATAGCTGTGGCCGTAGTAGAAAGTCTTCCCTTCGGCGACATCGCCGAGGAAGGCCTCGAAGACCTTTTCGGTGGTCAGCGTTGCTGCAAGCGGCAGGTATCCGCCAGTGAGACCTTTGGCGAGGCAGAGAAAATCGGGAACGACTTCCTCGTGCTGGCAAGCGAACATTTGCCCGGTGCGGCCGAAGCCGGTCATGACTTCATCCAGAATCAGAAACACGCCAGCCTCGTCGCATTTTTTTCGAAGTTCGCGGAGCATGCCGACAGGCCACAGGCGCATCCCAGCGGCACCTTGGATGAGGGGCTCGATTATCACCGCAGCGACATCGCCATGGTGAAAACCGGGAAGAGAGTCGAGTTCGGCCGGGGAGGAAATTCGTGTGAGGGGAAACTCGTGCCCGGCGAGGCGTTTGTGGAACGAGCGGATTCCACCAAGGCTCGCCGCGCCGAGTGTGTCGCCATGATAGGCACCATCGAGGGCCACGAACCTTGATCTCTCCGCACGGCCTTCATTTTGCCAAAACTGCACCGCCATCTTCATCGCCGCCTCGATGGCCGTGGAGCCGTCATCGCTCAGGAAAACACGGCTCAGTGTGTTTTTTTGAAAAAATCCGCAGAGTTTCTCGGCGAGTCGGATGGCCGGGGCGTTCGTGGTTCCGAGAAAGGACACATGGGCGATGCGGTCGAGTTGCTCGCGGATCGCATGGTTGATGGCGGGGTGGGCGTGGCCGTGGATATTCGTCCAGATCGAGGAATTGCCATCGAGATAGCGGCTGCCTTCGCTGTCCTCGAGTATGGCGCCCTCGCCTCGCACGAGGACGATTGGATGGTGGTTCGGTTCGCACCAATCTCGCATGGGGGTGAAGGGGTGCCAGAGGTGCGCTTTATCGATCGCCTCCAATTCCGCCGTGTTCCAAACATCTCGCATCGACACGGACTTTGGCTGATAAAGCGCGCCGAGTGAATTCGAATCCGGCCAGCCCGAAAAGTCTCCTTCGCCTGCTCGCGTACCCAGTCGCGGTGGTTTTGTTGGCCTGCGTGATTTCGCCGCCGTTGTATTGGGCTGGGAACTATCTGGCGGAAGCCGGGATTTTGAAGGTCGTCCAGGGGTTTCCATTTCACCGCTACTTCAGCCGGAGTATTCAAATATCGGCGATGGTTTTGCTCTGGCCGGCTTTTCATGGGCTCGGCATTCGCCGGCTTTCCGAGCTCGGGATCGAGCCCAATCGGCGCTGGCGGAGTGATCTGGCGATTGGTTTTCTTTTTGCGTTTCTTCCGCTCCTCGCCTTGGGAGCCTGGTATTTTTTTACGGGTGTTTATGAAATGAGGCCGGATTGGGAGGCGGCGAAGTTTTTACGTGTGGCCGGCACGGCGTGTGCGGTTTCCGTGGTGGAGGAATTTCTCTTTCGTTGTGTCTTTCTCGGCTTGTGCCTTATGGCCATGGGGCGCGTGGCGGCCGTGGGATTGTCGGCTGTTTTTTTTGCCGGGGTTCATTTTTTCAAAACCTCAAAGCAACCACTGGAGGCTCCAGTGACCTGGCTCAGCGGTTTCGAACAATTGCCACTCTTGTTTTCCTCGGCTCCGCCATGGCCGCTGCTTGGATGGGCCTTTTTTTCGCTGTTGTTGGCAGGGATTCTTCTGTCGGCGGGGACGCTGCGGACGCGTTCATTGTTTCTTGCCATCGGGCTCCATGCGGGCTGGATTTTTGGTCAGCAAGGAATGCAGGTGATCGGGAGGTTTTCGATCAAGCCGCCTGACAGTCTCCTGCCGTGGGTGGGTGAGAATGTGGTGAGCGGCGCGGTGCCGACGGGAGTGCTTCCGCTGCTCGCCTTGGGTTTTACCGGGATTCTGATTGCTATGTTTCTTCGCCATGCCACTCGGGACCGCCAAGGCGTTTGAGCCGCTGCGCTCACTATTTTTTCCAGCTCACTGCGCCCATTGCGGACGGCGGGTGGAGGAGGGGAGGGATTGGTGCGACGATTGCGCGGCAGGAATCGAGCGCGTGAAGCCCCCTCGTTGCGAAACTTGCTCGCAACCCTACGACGGGATGACCACCGATTTCATCTGCCCGAATTGTTGCGGCGAGGAGTTTGCATTCCTGTGCGCCGTGACAGTCACCCGCTGCCAGCGTGCGGTTCGCGATGTGATTCACCGCCTGAAATACAACCGGGAAATGTGGCTCGCGCGGGTCCTTGCGGAGATTCAGCGAGAGGGTTTCTCCGACCCGCGTCTGCACGGCATCGCATTTGACGCGATGGTTCCCGTGCCACTCCACCCGCGGCGCCTTCGCGAACGGCATTTCAATCAAGCGGTGATCCTTGCGGGGCATCTTTCC
>JBIPMC010000111.1:0-6419 GCA_044369345.1 Terrimicrobiaceae bacterium | reverse complement strand
CCAAAAGCATTCGTGCATAGCGAGGGTGGAGGGGAAAATTCAGCATGCGCCGACCGACAGCGGTGATGGCTCCAGCGTCATCCAGGCCTCCGAGATCGCGCAGCAAAACTTCGGCTCGGTTCAGAGCGGCCATGTCGGGAGGCTCGATCCAGCGGAAGGTTTTCAAATCCTCCACCCCGGCGGCTTTGAGCGAAAGGATCGTCTCAGCGAGGTCGAGGCGTTTGATCTCTGGAAGTTCCCGCAATGGACGGCGCTGGTGGTCGCGCTCGGTCCAAAGTCTCACGCAGACACCCGGGGCGGTGCGCCCTGCCCGGCCAGCTCGCTGGGCAGCCGAGGCGGCGCTGATTTTTTCGATGAAGAGCGTGTTGATGCCTCGATTGGCGTCATGTCTCGAAATGCGGGCCAACCCGGAATCGATCACGAGCGTGATGCCGTCGATCGTCAGCGAGGTTTCGGCGACATTGGTGGAGACGATAATCTTGCGGCCACCGCCGCGATTCACAGCTTTGTCCTGCTCGGCGACGGGAAGCTCGCCGTGAAGCGGCAGGACTGCGCAACGGCTACCCAGCCTCGATTGAAGCTCGCGGATCGTGCGCTGGATTTCGTAGCTGCCGGGCATGAAAACGAGAATGTTCCCCGGCGTGTCTTCGAAATGCTCGGCCACGGCGTCGGTGGCGATTTCCCACACCGGATCCTCGCGGGGCTCATGGGGGAGATGCAAGACTTCGACGGGATGAACCCGGCCCTCGGATTTCAAAAACGAGGCGTTGCCGAGGTATCCCGCCAATTCTGCTCCGTCGAGGGTCGCAGACATCACGATGATCTTCAGGTCGGGCCGAATCGTCTCCTGCAAATCCAGCGCGCGCGCGAGGCTAATGTCGCCATGCAAATGCCGCTCGTGAAACTCATCGAAAATGATCGCCGAAACGCCACGAAGCTCGGGATCGGCGAGCATTTGGCGCAGGAGGATTCCCTCGGTGACAAACAAAAGACGCGTGTCGCGGGAGGAGACATTGTCGAGGCGGATTTGGTATCCGACCTCGCCGCCGAGTTTCATGCCGCGCTCGCTGGCGACGCGTGCGGCGAGCATTCGCGCGGCCAGACGGCGGGGTTGAAGAATCACGCAACGCCCGTTTCCCAGCAACCCGCCATCGAGGAGGATTTGGGGAACCTGCGTGGATTTTCCAGAACCGGTCGGGGCCTCGAGGACAAGCCGGTTTCCATTGCGCAGCGCGGCGATGATTTCCTCGTCGAGATCGTAGATTGGAAGAGGTTCGTGCGACACGGCTCAGGCAAGCGTGACTTTGAACAACTCAAGCGTGATATCACGCGCGGCGGAGTGGTCCACCACAGGCGGCGGGTAGCTTTTCGCCACCCGGACACCCGGCGGCGGAGCATCCATCAACTTCTCCGCCGGAACATCGCGCAATTCGGGCACCCAATTTTTGATGTAGGCTGCCTCAGGGTCGAAGCGCTTCGTCTGGCTCCAGGGATTCTGGATTCGAAAATACGGCGCGGCATCGGCCCCGGTGCCCGCGCTCCATTGCCATCCGCCGTTGTTGCTGGCGATCTCGCCGTCCACGAGGGTTTGCATGAAGTATTGCTCGCCGAGGCGCCAATCGAGATGGAGGTCCTTCGTCAAAAACATCGCGGCGATCATGCGCGTGCGGTTGTGCATGAAACCGGTCTCGCGCAGCTCCCGCATGGCGGCATCGACAATCGGGAAGCCGGTCTCGCCGTTTTTCCATTTCTCGAAATTCGCCATCGTGCCGGGCCATTTCATGCCGCGATACTTGGGGTTGAATTCCTGCTCGAGGACCTCGGGGTATTTCCAGAGGATTTGCATGTAAAATTCGCGCCAGACGAGTTCGGCGATGTATTTCATCGCGCTGCCACGGCCCCCGGCGTCGAGCGAGTCGGCTTTTTGCAGGCAGGCTTGGTGGAGTTCGCGAATCGAAATCAGGCCGAAGCGCAAATCCTGCGAGAGGCGCGAAGTGTGGCGGCCAAAGGGAATGTCTCGATGCGCACCGTAGCGGGCGAGGCCCTTGTCCAAAAACTCCCTCATCCGCTCGCGGGCGGCTTTTTCGCCGGGCTCCAGCACCCCGCCAGCGGCAGGCGGAAGTTCCCATGTCGAAAGACCCGGCAGCGCGAGTGACGCCACTTTAGGCGAGGAGAGAGTCTTGATCCTCCCACCGACAGGCGGCTTGGGGAGCTTTTCCCAAGCCTTCGAGTAGGGCGTGAAGACCCTGAATGTCTCGCCCGCACCAGTCAAAACCTCGTTGCGCTCATGAATCGCAACATCTTTGAACTCGTGAATCGCGATTCCGAGGCGCACGGCCGTTTTTCTCAACTCCTCCTCGACCGAACGCCCGAAGGGATCGGGGTCGCGGTTGTAAAAGATCGCCTCGGCCTTGGTTTCGGCGACGAGTTTTTCCAATTCTTCGACAGCCGTGCCATGGCGGACGATGAGATGAGAGCCGACCGAGCGCAGGTTTCCATCGAGCGACTGCAGCGAACCGCACAGGAAAGACTGCCGATTCGATCCCGTCCATCGGTGCAGCTTTTTCCAATCGCTCGCGATATAGACCGGCACGACCTGCTCCGAGGATTTGATGGCGGCGTTGAGGGCGGTATTGTCGGTCAGGCGAAGGTCGCGGCGGAACCAGTGGATGGCGGTTTTCACAGTGGAGGAAAACCTATCCATCGTGTCCCCGCCGACCAATCCTTTTGCTTGAAGCCATGGCCACGACCCCCGATAAATGCGCGCCATGATCGAATTACAGACGCGCCAGGCGGACTCCCTCACCACCGAGTTTATCGCCGCGGCCGATGAGTTGGTTTCCCACTATCCCGTCTCGAAACGCAGCGCGTCCCTGCCGCTTCTCCACCTCTGGCAAAACCATTTCGGCTTTATCGACGATTCCGGCATCGATTGGATCGCCGCCCGCCTCGATCTCACCTCGATCAACATCCTCGAACTCGTTACCTTCTACCCGTGGTTCCGCCGTGAACAGGCCGGGAAAACCATCATTCGTGTCTGCCGCACACTCGCCTGCGCCCTTGCCGGAAGCTACGAGGTGAAAGAAAAATTCTGCCAAACCGTGGGTCTCGACCCGCATGGCGAACACCATGGTTTCGGCCATGCGCCCCCGACCACAGCCGACGGCAAATTCAGCGTCGAATTCGTCGAATGCCTCGCCAGTTGCGGCTCCGCTCCGGTCGCCCTCATCAACGACGACCTCGTGGAAAACATCACGACCGCCGATGTCTCTTCGATCGTAGATTCCTACAAATAACATGGTCTCGCTCTTACCCGCTCCGCACCCGAAGGAACGCCGCATCATCTTTGGCAACATTTCCAAACCCGGCTACGCCCCCGACATCGAGACCTATCTTGCCCACGGTGGCTACGAGTCCCTGAAAAAAGCACTCGGCATGAAGCCCGGCGAGATCGTGGACATGATCAAAGCCGCCAACCTCCGCGGACGCGGTGGTGCAGGATTCCCCGCTGGCGCCAAGTGGAGCTTCATCAAATACGACGACGGCAAGCCTCACTACATCGTCGTTAACGGCGACGAATCCGAGCCTGGAACTTTCAAAGACCGCTACATCCTGCACCAGGATCCGCACCAGTTGATCGAGGGCCTCGCCATCGCCGCCTTCGCGACGAATGTCCAGCTTTCCTACATTTACATCCGCTGCGAATTTCCGAAGGCCGCCAAGATCGTTTGGGAAGCTATCAAGGAGGCAAAAGCCAAAGGTTTCCTTGGTAAAAACATTCTCGGTTCCGGCTTCGACTTGGAGATTTATGTCCACCAAGGTGCCGGCGCCTACATTTGCGGCGAGGAGACCAGCCTGCTCGAATCCCTCGAAGGCAAACGCCCCTACCCTCGCATCAAGCCGCCCTACTTCCCCGCCGTTCTCGGCCTCTACATGAAACCCACGATCGTCAACAATGTGGAGACGATCTGCCATGTGAGGCACATCCTTGCGATGGGCCCCGAAGAATACGCCAAAATGGGAACACCCGGCGACGGCGGCACCCGCACCATGTGCGTGAGCGGTGATGTGCTGCGCCCAGGTTTCTACGAAATCCCCTGCGGCGCTGTGACTCTCGGCGAACTTATCAACGATGTCTGCGGCGGCTTGAAACCCGGACGCAAACTCAAAGCGGTCATCCCCGGCGGCAGCTCCGCCAAAGTCCTCCGCGCGGGTGAAACCTTCAAAATGAAGGTCAAGGGATCCGATGGCCAGATGGTGGATAAAGAAGTCCCGCTTATGGATTTGGTGATGGACGCCTCCACACTCCAAGCCGCCGGCACGATGGTCGGCAGCGGTGGTGTGATGATCATGGACGACTCGCGCGACATGGTTTGGGCGCTCAACAACCTCAACCAATTCTACGCCCACGAAAGCTGCGGCCAATGCACCCCCTGCCGCGAAGGCAGCCTGTGGATGTCCAAAGTCACCACCCGCATCATCGGAGAAGGCGCCCGCCCCGACGACGCCAAGAATCTTAAAAACATCGCTGATAACATCGCCGGCCGCACTGTCTGTGCCTTCGGTGAAGCGTGCTCTTGGCCCACCCAAAGTTTCCTCGCCAAATTCCCCGACGAATTCGAAAAGCGGGTTAAGTAACCCTTAGGAGAGACCTGTTTGTCAGGTCCGATTTCGTGAACCAACGACCCTCAGCGAAAAGTAATCTTCACGCCGCCTTTTGGCTGAAGGCTGTCAGCGAGGGTCGGTGCGGAGGCTCCAGGAGCTGGGTCGGCTTCGCCGGTGAGGGCATTTTTAAGGGCTCCTTCGACAAGTTGGGCGCAGTGGATTTTCATCGGGGGGAGCGGACCGAGCGGCGCGGCGAGGTCGTCGCCTGACATCGTCAACGCCTCCTGCGGAGTTTTGCCTTTGATCATCTCGGTGGCTATGCTGGCGACGGCGATGGCGGTTTGGCAGCCGAAGGACTGAAAGCTCGCCTTGTCGATCACGCGCCGGCCGTTTTCCTCACGAAACTTGATCCACATGCGGAGCATGTCGCCGCAATCCCCGCTCCCGGCCGTGCCCACGGCATCGGCACCGGTCATTTCCCCGAGGTTTTGGGGATTGCGGATGGCCTGGTCGATTTTTTCGTCGGTTGTCATTCTGTCGTGTAGCGTGGCAAAGTCGGATCAACCTCGCAACTCCAGGCGTCGATCCCGCCTCGCAAAGCGCGTGCGTTCGTGAATCCGTGCCCTGAAAAATACGCGGCGGCATCCAATCCACGCGTGCCGGTGTGATCAACGATCACGATCATCGTGTCTTTCGGCCAGCGGCCCATGACCTCTTGCAAAAAATCCTGTCCCATGAGTTGCGAACCGGGAATGTGAACGGCGTCGAATTCCTCGCGAGTGCGGATATCCAAGAAACGCGCGCCGAGGTTTTGGGCGGCAGCGGACGCCTCGGTCGGAGCGATGAGGACTTTCTCATCCTGCGCGTGGGCATCGAGAATTCTGCCAATGACCTCGGCAGGATTCAGGTTTTCATTTCGTGCACAAACGCCCTCGATCGTTTCCTCGGGTTGGAACCCGCAGCTCGCACAGCCGCCAATGTGGTAGTGGCGGAAAAGCGCGCGCTGGGCGCCGGGGCAAAGCTCCAGCAACTCGCGCATCGAGGTCTTCGGTGAAATCTCCATGCGCTGGAACCTAGCTTTTTTTGCACGGGGGCGCGAAGGGTTTTCCTGCTCGAAATTCAGTGCAGGGCGCGTTTCCATGCCGGGATGAAATTGATTTCCTGGAATGTGAATGGCATCCGCTCGATCCTCGGCAAGGGCCTCATGGACTACCTCGAGCGAGAGAAACCCGATGTCCTCTGCCTCCAAGAAATCAAAGCCCGCCCCGAGCAAGTGCCGCAGCAGTTCGACGGCTACGAGGTTTACTGGAACTCCGCTGTTCGCCCGGGATATTCCGGCACGGCGATCCTCACCCGCAAAACCCCGCGCGAAGTCATCAACGGAATCGGCCAGCCCGAGCACGACCAAGAGGGCCGGGTGATCACGGCCGACTTCGGGGATTTTTATCTCGTGAATGTTTACACGCCGAATTCCCAGCGGGAACTGACCCGTCTCGACTACCGCACACGCGAATGGACGCCGGCCTTCATCGCCCACCTGACTCGTCTTCAAAAAACCAAGCCGGTCATTTTTTGCGGTGACATGAATGTGGCCCACAAAGAAATCGACCTAGCCCGCCCACGCGAAAACATCCGCAATGCCGGCTTCACCGCGGAGGAGCGCTCGGCTTTTGACCAAATCCTCGCCGCAGGATTCATCGACACCTTCCGGAACTTCGAACCCGCTGGTGGAAATTACACTTGGTGGAGCTATCAAAATGGCGCGCGCGAACGAAACATCGGGTGGCGCATCGACTACTTCTGCACCTCGGGAA
>JBIPMC010000429.1:0-4618 GCA_044369345.1 Terrimicrobiaceae bacterium | reverse complement strand
GAGCGCGTCGTGGTACGGCCGGCCCATGGTCACCTCCTTGAACAGTTTGCACGCCGCCGACATTGCTTTTTCGTCGACGCCAAAGGCCCCCGCGATCGTCGCTCGCGATCGCGAGAGTCCTTCCTGTCGCTGCACCTTGCACGCGTAATACACGCAGGCGGCGATCAACGCCTTGTGCACCATGCCGCGCGAGATCCGGACTTCCTTGAGATCCCTGTACATTTCCTTGGCCTGGAAAACGACGGTTTCGGGGAGGTGCATGGCCGCGCACGCCTTCGAAATATCGGAAAACACGGCGTACAACGCTCGCTGCCTGTAATCCATGCTCAGTTGCTTGTGGTACTTTTGCACGGACCGGATTTCGGATCGTCGCGTATCGAGGAGGATCGCGTTCGCGTCGCCGCCGAGGAGATCGTCGATCGCGGGTCCGCATCGCGAGTTCTCCATGCCGTCGCCGTTCCATTCGGGCGCCTCGTCGATCATGCACGATTCGATGACGCGGCCACAGTCCGTGCACAACACATTGCCGCTGCTCGCGTCGGTCGCAACGTTGGACCCTTGGCATTCGGGGCACGTCGTCAGGAAGGATTGGAGGACGGATCCGCACGACGTGCACCATTCGCGATCGACGATTTTGGGTCTCGCACAGCACATCGTCGCCATCTTTGTTTATTTATTCATTCATTCATGCGCGACCGGACATGAGCCAAAAGCGATGAATTATTCTAATTGGCTCCTGGTAATGCTGGCTTGTATATTTTTGTTTCGATTTGCCTTCTCCTTGAGAGCATTTTGTAACTTTTTCTCTCGTTCTTCCATCATGGCCATTTTATTTTGGTAATTTTTATTGGACATGTATTTCGTTTTCAAGTAATTTGTCTTCATGTTTGCCTTTTCCTTTTCAATACCTTGAATGATTTGGTCTACAGAGGCTTGGTACACCTCGAGTTGGGCTCTGTCCTTGGGATCGGTGCTTCCCATGAGCGCCTTGAACTTTGCGATCTTCTCGTCGTTTGCCGCGCCGGCTTGATTGCTCTGCGATTGGCCCATGATGTATGGTAGTATCATGCATCGATATTATTTTCGTCGTCATCGTCGAGAAAGGACCATTCCAGCGTCTCGTCGATGCACTCGCGGCGACCGTACCGCACGAAATACAGGACGGGATCGTCGCACGCGTACCGCTTGGTCGCGGTCTTAACGCACATGGCATGGACGCGATCGAGGACGTCGAGCGAATTGCCGTGGCCGGTGACGCGCGCGATCGGTCGTCTCGAGACGGTGTCGACGATGGTGACGGACGCTTTGAACGTTCCGTGGTACTTCGATGTCTTGGCGACGATGGGTGGCATCATGCCGTCTCTTCGGAAATAAATTTCCGCTTTATTTATTTGATTCTTTGCCGTTTCGACGGCGGCGGCATCATCTTCCTTTCCAATCTTTGAGTTATGATGGTATGTTCGATTTTTCTCTTCAGATCGGGATCCGCGATACCCGTGTTTTTCGTACAACTCCATGAAAAAACGATCTTTTTATCCGCAAACAACATGGGAATGTGATGGACTTTGGCGAGCACATCTGACAATTTATATTCCAGAGGATCGTCGCCGACGGGCCATATTTTTCTGTCGGGGATATTTGGTATTTGAAGCGGATTATTGATACTAAAAAGGCCCATTTTTGTCCATGGATCGTTTCCGGGCCCTGGCATGTGCCTCGTCTCCAGCGATATATTCGGAACCTGATCGCCTCCGTGAAACGTCTTGAAGAAAAACCCGTCGTACCAACCGTTCGAAGCGAGATTAGACGGCGACGTCGCGGGCGGCGTCGCGAACAGAGTCGGGAGAAATCCTTGGGAATGTGCTACCTGTTTGATTCGATCGAGAACGAGTTTCGAAAGGTCCCTCATTCTGCCGTTGGGGTAGTACGATGGCCCGTTTTGGAAATATGCGAACCTGTCCATCAGGGGGGTCTCCCCGTATTCGTCATCACGATGTTGGAGAATCACGAGAATCACATCGTTCGGGACCGTCGTGGTCTGGTACATCGGGTTCCCCTGCGCGTCGAGACGGGGAACCCACTGCGTTCCCTGTCGAATTCCCTGCCAATTCATTTTTCCATGAGAAATGTGTGCAAACATATCGTAACTTCGAACGGGACCGCTCATACCGGGAAAATAGACGCCGGTGTGTCGACGCTTCGCCGTCGACGTTCGATTCATAGTATGGAGTCGACGTTTCGACGTCGGCGCTTGATTCATATTTATTTAAATACGAAAAAAAATAATTATAGAGTATCATTTTTTCGAAAAGAACGACGTGATCTCGCGCAGCCCCTCCTTCTTCACTTTTTGCTTGCGTTTGAACTCCTTGATATCCGCTTTGCGGCGCTCGACGTAGGCCGCTTTGAGATCGTCGAACAGCGTTTTCTGCGGATCGTCCATCAGGAGTTCGAACAGCGAGATCATGGGCGACTCGAGTTGGTGCTCGAGGTAGTATAGCGAATCGATGCGCAGACGCTCGGCCTCGGCGTACTCGGGGTCCTCCGCCTTCGTGTACTGCAGGGCGCTCGGATCGTCGGCCTCGACGAAGACGTAGGGAACGCGCTCGCCGCTCCGCGGTCCAGATCCCGCGACGCCGTGCCGCTTCTCGATGCGCCGCGCGACGTGGACGTGCGGCTGATTGGGATTTTTGTACGCGGATTCGGGCTTGAGCGTCTTGGACAGCACGAGTTGTGCGACGGGCACGCGACCCTCGAGGAGATCCTTGGCGGCGCCGCGCACGATGGCGACGGCCGCGTCGCGGTCGCGGCGAAACATGAGCGCGTCGAGGACCTGGCGCGAGACCGCGCGCACCAACGGGCAATTGTCGCGTCGCGCGAGTTGGATGCCCTTGAAGTCCAGCGAGGGATCCTTGGGAACGCCGCCGTCGTCGAGCGCGGTGATCTTGACGCCGCAGTACCGCTTTTTCGCGAACAAAAAGTACGGGTGGAAGATCTTTTCGAACTCGAGTTTCACGGGGTCTCGAAAGAGCCGCGTCGCGGCGTCGGCGGCCTCCTGGCCCAGCCGGAAACACTCGGAGACGGCCGTCGGCCCGAACTTGATCATGACGGAATCCGTGTCTCCGTACACGACCTCGGCGCCTTCGTAGGTCGCTTCGACGAAATTCTTGGTCTGGTCGATCATGCGTCGACCGATGGTCGTCACCGCGGCCGCGATGGGCGCGCACGGGAGGTACCCGTTGATCGCGCCGAAGAAGCCGTAGGCCGAGTTCATGCTGACCTTGATGGCCAGTTGCTTGCCGTCGTAGACCGAGGTCATGAAGGCGTCGCCGCGTCTCTTGGCGTCGGCCATATCCTTTTTGGCCTGCTTGCGGTACTGCGCGAGATCGCGGAGGAGATCGGGCACGACGGCCTCGGTGTTTTGCGCGAATTTGTATTCGGTGCCCTCGACGTCGATGGTCAGGTACTCGACGCCGGGCATGTTGGCGTACGCGGGATCGAGGACGATCGTCGAGGGACAGAGCCTGTGCGCGCGCATGATCGACGGGTACAGCGACGCGAAATCGAGGGTCGCGATGGGATGGTCCATGTAGGCGCCGCGCTTGGGCTCGAGGACGGTCGCGCCGACGTACCCCCCGTCGGAATTTCCCGATCCCGGTTTCTTGGGATTGGCGGGACACACGTACCCCTTTTCGCGGAGCCGCTTGAGAATCTGCGAAAACACCTTGATTTGCTGGCCGCGAACGATCAGGTAGTCCATGGGGACGTGCGTGGCCCTCGACATCTCGATCATGTTGGGGACGACCGCGAGTTTATCGAGGAGGCGCAGCGGGAGATCGCAATCCTTGACGCAGTACTCGGCGATTTTCGCGAGATTCACGGGATCGCGCGTCGCGTACAGCGCAAACATGGTCTTCGCGGGCATGTCGATCTTTTCGTCGCCGAGAAAGTGCCGCGACACGTTGTTCAGCGAGTACGATTCCAGTTTGTGCTCCTTGCGCAGGACGTGAAGGAGATCGATCTGGAGGATGCCGGGCGTCTCGAGGATGGAGAATTCGTTGTGGCCGTAGGCGCTCGACGACAACACGGTCTTTCGCAGGCTCGAGGTCGCGCCGACGATTTTCCCGAGGTCGAGAAAGGTCTCGCGATCCGCGTCGGCCTCGTAATTGAACATGGCGCGGCGGTACATGTAATTCATGTCGAAGCCCCAGACGTTGTACCCGACGAGAATGTCGGCGCCGCGGGCGCGGAGGGATCTCGACCAGGCCGCGAGAACCTCGGATTCCCTGCCGAAGCACCGGACATCGATATCGTCGGCGATCGGCGCGGTCTCGCCGAGACAGAGGACTTCGCGCGCAAACGGTTCGGGCTCGCCGTATCGCTGGTAGACCGTCGCGATCTGGATGACCTCGTTGCCCTCGAGATCGGGATCGGGGAAATTGCCGTCGCGGCTGTCGGTCTCGATATCGAACGACGCGATCACGATCGCCGGTCGCGCGTCCGATTCGAGTTTCGAGAGGGCGTCGTACCGCGCGACGATCTCGACGTCGCACGCGGTTTTTTTCGTCGGCGGTTTTCTGCCTCCTCCGGTCACGCGCAGCCATCCCGAGGCGTCGAG